>JADMIM010000118.1 GCA_015478585.1 Thermaceae bacterium
AGCGAACGTTGCGCCAGACGCTTCCCATTATGATCGAGGCCCTCAAGGCGGACCCGCTCGGCTGGTATAAGGAGAACGACCTGAAACTACCGTCCCGCCTCGAAAAGGCCGCCAGGCAGGTCCAAGGAGGAGGTGACAGATGAAAGATGATGGAGAAGGAAGGAAACCGGGTCGGGCCACGCGTAACGCTAAGCCCGGAGCCGCAGCGCACGACGGTCACACAGGGCAGATGGGCAACATGGGCAACATGACGGGCAGCGTGGAACATACCACCCATACTGCCCCTGCAACAGCAGGACCAAGCGCCAGCCACGCGCCAGGTACGCACGGCAGTGGGGAAATGGCCGGGATGGAGATGGAGCAGACAGCGCCCTGGGCACACTTCTTCGCCGCCATCATCCTGGGCATATGGCTGATTACAAGCCCGGTCACCCTCGATTACAACAGCGCGGCGCTGGGCTGGAGCGATGTCGTGAGCGGCACACTCATCATCGTCCTGGCTACCATTACGCTCGTGCGCGGCGCTGCGTGGTCTGTGTGGGCGAACTCCCTGGTGGGGGTGTGGCTCCTCTTCGCGCCCCTCGTCTTCTGGGCGCCCACAGGGGCCGGCTTCACCAACGATACGCTGGCGGGCGCGCTTATGATTACGTTCGTGCTGCTGATGCCGGGTATGCCGGGCATGAAGATGCTGCCCGGCCCCGACAACCCTCCCGGCTGGTCGTACAACCCTTCCACGTGGCCTCAGCGCGCACCTATCATCGTACTCGCCTTCGTGGGCTTCTTCCTCTCTCGCTACATGGCTGCCTACCAGCTTGGCTACATCAACTCGATATGGGATCCCTTCTTCTCTCCCGGCACGCAGGCGGTGCTAACTTCGAATGTATCGCGCTCCTTCCCTGTCTCCGACGCGGGGCTGGGTGGCGTTGCGTACATGGTGGAGGCGCTGATGGGCTTCATGGGGGACAAGCGGCGCTGGCGGACGATGCCCTGGATGGTCACCTTCTTCGGCATTCTGGTCGTGCCGCTCGGGGTCGCCAGCGTCACGCTGATCGTCTTGCAGCCGCTGGTTGTGGGGGAGTGGTGCACACCCTGCCTGATAGCCGGCGTGGCGATGCTGGTCATGATCGCGCTCACGTTGGACGAGGTGGTGGCGATGGGCGTCTTCCTGGCCCGTGCTAAACGAGAAGGGCAAAACCTCTGGCGCGTCTTCTGGCAGGGAGGTACGCTGAGCCAGCAGGTGGAGATGGATAGCGATCCTGCTCCCCGCACGCCCACGCGCCGCGACGTGGTCAGCCTGGACGCGATGGTGTGGGGCGTCACCCTCCCCTGGAACCTGCTGGCGAGCGTGGCCCTGGGCGTCTGGTTGATGGCCTCCCCCACCGTGCTTGGCTTCGGCGGCACTGCGGCGCACAGCAACCACCTGGCGGGCGCGCTGGTAGTGACGGTCGCGGTGATGGCCCTTGGGGAGGTGGGCAGACCGTTGCGCTTCGTCAATATGCTCTTTGGGGCGTGGTTCATCGTCTCTCCCTGGCTCCTTGATGGGGCGACGACCGCTTCAACTGTGAGCGACATCGTTGTTGGGGTGGCGCTCATCCTGCTGAGCCTGAGGCGCGGGCCAGTGCGTGAGAACTACGGCAGCTGGAACCGCTTTGTCGTATGATCTGCATGAAATCAGCCTGCTTAGGGCGCTATCGGCGCAGAGGGTGAGGATGTGAATATCATAGAGCGCATCTGCCTGCGCCCCGTATGCGCGTGCTTGAGGTAGGACCGGGGTGGGCCACATCACAATACCTGTAGCCAGGCGGCTGGCAGAGAACGGGTCATCGGGCAGGCTCGTCTGTCTGGAGATACAGCCCGACATGGCCTGTGTGGCTCGCAGGTGTGTCGAGGAGGCGGGCCTCACGAACGCGGAGGTGCGCGAGGGCGACGTCTCCACCACACCGCAAGAGCCTGACACCTACGACCTCGCCTCCCTGGTCACGGTGCTGGGCGAGATACCGGACCGCGTTGCGGCTATCTCCAGCCTCAGGGATGCCCTCAAGCCGGGCGGCACCCTATCGTTCACCGAGATCTTCGGCGACCCGCACTACCAGTTCTACGCCGACCTGGAGAGGCGATGCCTAGCTGAGGGGTTGGAGCCTGCGGGTCGGCTCGGCTCGTGGCTGGCTTATACAGCCAACTTCCGCCATCCCGCATAGTCATTTACCATTCACCCCGCGCTCTCCAGATCGGGCCCGCCCTCGAAATGAGTAACTGCCCGGCAGCGACGCGCGCCCTTCCAGAAGACCTCACCCCCTGAAGCCACAGGAATAGCCTTCAACGAACGTTCAGCCTCTTTTCAGGTTGCCCTCAGCCATGTGCCCCATAATTTGCCCGCAAGTGCGAAACGACTCGCTTGCCGGGGCAGCACAAAAGGGCAGCTCTGAACGAACAGGGAGGTAACACGTTATGTGGCAGTTTATTCAAGAATATTGGACCTGGGGCGCGCTGGCCCTCGTCTACTTCTTCATGATGAAGATGCACATGGGCGGCGGGCACAGTATGCACGGCTCAGGTAACTCGCAAAGCGCGGCAACGCAGGCCGGCGCCGGCCACCAGCATGGCGCACAACCAGAACAACCCGCGACAGGGCAAGAGAAACAGAGCGCGGGCAACATGAGCAACATGGATAACACAAACAAAACTGATAGCGGCACAAGTACCGCCGCTAGCACCGAGCAGACGAAGCAGTCACCTTCCGGCCACGGCGGGTGCCACTGAGATGAGCCGGGATAGGACCCAAGTGGGCACACATATCCTGCTCCTGGCTGCATGAATCCTGATGGAGGAAAAATAGAATGAGTAACTCTCGCAAATACATCATTGCGTTGATCGCGGCTCTGGGATTGTTCCCGGTGGTGCTTGACACAACTATCGTCAGCATTGGGCTGGTCCCGATTGCGAACGCCATGCAATCGGACCTGAACACCGTGCAATGGATCCTGACCGGCTACCTGCTGGCGCTCGCCATCAGCGTTGCCGCGGGCGGCTACCTGGGCAATATGTTCGGCGTCAAGCGCCTTTTCCTGCTCGGCATCGGGCTATTCACCTTCTTCTCTCTCCTCATCGGCTTCGCGCCAAACATGGAGCTGCTGATTGCCTTCCGCGTCCTCCAGGGCCTGGGCGGCGGGTTTCTGCTAACGCTAGGGCAGTCAATCGCCTTTGAGCAGTTCCCGGCCGAAGAGCGCGCCCGTGCCAGTGCGGTGGTGGCCTTGCCCATACTGCTTGCGCCGATCTTCGGTCCGATCCTGGGTGGGGCCTTGCTGGACAGCCTCGGTTGGCCTTCGATCTTCTTCATCAACGTACCGGTTGGGGTGCTGGTCGTGCTGTTGGGCCTGCTCTTGCTGCCTGGCGATAATGCGCCGGTACGTAAGCAGGGCGCACGCTTCGACTGGCCGGGCCTGCTTCTGGTGGGCGCGGGGGTCACAGCCATCATATACGGCGTCAAGCTGGTAACAGAAACCCAACCCGGCAGCATCGGCCCGCTCAATCCGCTGGGCAGCGTCTACGGCTGGGGCTACGGACCTGTCTGGCTCTGGTTGGGCGGTGGCGCGTTACTGCTGGCGGCCTTCGCGCTCTACACGCTCTTCTTGAGCACAGATCCCGTGCTCGATCTGCGGCTCTACCGGACCCGCGACTTTCTAAGCTCCACGCTGGTCTTCGTAGCAAGCACGGTCGTAACCTTCGGCCTGCTCCTGCTGATACCGGTCTTCCTGCAGAGGGTCCGGATACCGCAACTCTCGGCGTTCGACAGTGGTGTGACGCTGGTGCCTCTCGGTGCTGCCGCGCTCCTCGGCGTGGTAGTGTGCGCCCGGCTCTACGATACGGTGGGCCCCAGGGTGCTGGTGATCGTTGGTTCGGCCCTTACAGTGCTGGGGCTGTGGCAGTTGGGCAACCTGACACCTACATCAGGAGGTTCTGAGATTTGGCCCTGGCTCGTGGCCGCCGGTGTGGGCCTGGCTATGACCACTGTGCCTGTACAAACTCTGGCCTTGCAACGCCTCAGCGGTCCCACGCTATCCAAGGGGACTTCGCTCTTTATGACAGCGCGGCTGGTTTTCGCGTCGGTTGGCAGCGCGGTGCTGACCACTCTCTTCATACAGCAAGCCACCACACACGGCGACACGCTCAAAGCGGCAGCGTTGAGCAGCCTGCCGGCGGGCGTTACGCCTGACCCCAGGAATCCGCTGGTGCAGGAGGCGATCAAGCGAATGGCCGCTCAGGCGGGCACCATGGGCGTAAATGACGTGCTGGGCTACGTCGCTGTGGGTGCGGCGCTCATGATTCTCCTTGCGTTTTTGCTCCCCGCCCGAGAGCGCGTCCAGGTTGGGCAGCGGAACGTCATCGCCCGTAGCGGGCCAGAGATAGCCGGACTTTAATTTCGATATGTGAAAGGGTGAGTATTGATATGTCCATCGCCCGCCGCAACCTTTTGCAGGATAAGACCCGCCTCGGCCTGAGCGTGCTAGGCGTAGCCCTTGCCGTAATGCTCATCCTGGTCCTCAGTGGATTTCTGGACGGGGTATACAAGCAGGCAGCCTCGTACCTGAACAACACGCCCGGCTCGGTGGTCGTCGTGCAGGACGGTGTGAGTAACTTCTACGCTACAACCTCCCTCCTCCCTCCTGGCACGCTGGAAGCCGCCCGCAAGATGGAGGGCGTCGCGGGGATAATACCCGTAACGTCCCAGATCGTCATCTTCGAGATGCATGGTAGGAAGCAAGCCGCACAGGTGGTCGGTTACGACCCCGCGCTTGGAGGAGGCCCCTGGAGCCTGGCCCAGGGGCATGGCATACAGGGAGATAGCGAACTGGTGGTTGACCGGGTGATGGCCGAAGCGCACGGCATCAAGCTCGGCGACAGGCTCACCCTGCTGGGTCGAGAGTTCACCGTCGTCGGGTCGTCCAGAGAGACCGCTATGTGGGCGGCGAGCGTCCTCTTCGTTCGCAAGAGTGCACTGGAGTCGCTGCTGAAAGCGCCCGGCTCAACAAGCATGTTGCTCGTCAACCCCTCCGGCGGCATCGCCCCCGAAGCGCTACGGGATCGCCTGCGGAGCGATCTACCGGGCACGAACGTGCTGCTCAAGAGCGAGGTGATAGCCAACGACAAGCAGCTTTTCGCCCGCATATACAACGGGCCTCTCCTGCTGATGGTGGCTATAGCCTTCCTGGTGGGCGCGCTGGTGGTGGGTCTGGTGATCTACACCGCTACCGTCGAGCGACAGCGTGAATATGGCGCGCTCAAGGCGATAGGGGCCGCCAACTCGGTGCTCTACAAAGTAATCACAACCCAGGCGCTCGTCGCCTCGATCACCGGGTCGGTGGCGGGGGTGGCCCTCGCCTTCGCTGTGGGACAACTGATCATGGCCCTGCGCCCTCAGTTTCTGGTGGCTATCGAGACGAGGGCAGTTGCCTGGGCGCTGGTCGCGGGGCTGGTCATGGCGCTGTTGGGCGCTCTCTTCCCGGCCCGCACCGTAGCCCGGCTCGCCCCGGCGGATGTTTTCAGGAGGTAATCGAGCCATGATACGCCTTGCATTTCGCAATCTTTTCCAGAGCAAAGCGCACCTCGCCATCTCGGTGGGCGGCGTTGCCCTGGCGTTGATGCTCATGCTCGCCCTCGGCGCAGTCTTTACCGGGGCGGAGAAACAGATCACAGCCTTCATTGACCGTGCCGGGGCCAACGTGTTCGTTGCCCAAAAAGGGGTGCGCAACCTCCACATGGTCTCCTCCTGGCTCCCCAGCTCGGTGGTCGGTGAGGTATCAAGTGTGCAAGGGGTCCAATCAGTAACGCCAATCATGTACGTAGCCGGTATGGTTGACACCGGCAAAGAGCGCAACCTCGCATACATAGTCGGCCTGCCCCCCGATCCGGCAATGGGCAAAGCCTGGCGCGTGGTGGAAGGTGCTGCTGCGCCTGCCCCCGGCGCGATAGTGCTGGACCGCGCGGTGGCGGCGCAGTCCGGGCTGCGATTAGGCGATACGGTGAAGGTCCTGGGGCGTCAGCTAAGAATAGCGGGACTGTCCGAGGGCACTGTGAGCATTACCAACTCGGTGGCGTTCATCACTATGGACGATTTTGAGCGGATGCGTGGTGCCAGCGGAGAGAGCGTACGCACACAGGCCGTGAGCTTCGTGCTCGTGAAGGCTGCGCCCGGAGAAGAGCCTGACGCACTCGCGGAGCGCATCGAAGTCGAAGTTGAGGGAGTTACCGCCCAGTCGAGCGAGGCATTTGCCAGGCAGGAGCGCAACCTGGTTAAAGACATGGCTGCCGATGTGCTTACTATCATGAACCTGGTGGGCTTCGCGATTGGCCTGGCCGTCATGTCGCTCACCATATACACGGCCACCCTGGCAAGACGTGCCGAGTACGGCGCGCTGAAGGCTCTGGGGGCCCGCAGCCGCGACTTGTACGGCGCAGTGCTGACGCAGGCGGTCGTGAGCGTGACGCTTGGCCTCGCCCTTGGTGTGGCGTTCACTCTGGGGCTCTCCGCGCTGCTGCCGGTCTTCGGATCAACAGTGGCACTCCAGGTGAGTGGGGAGTCGCTGGCGCAGGTAGTCATAGCCTCACTAATCATCGCCGCCGTTGCGGCGCTATTACCGATCAGACAAATCGCCGGGCTCGACCCGGCCGCAGTCTTCCGAAGGAGAATTCAATGAAAACTTCAACTACTGGTACCCGCAGGCCGGAGGCTACAATTCCGTCGCAGCCAGGGTCCGGTGTGGCGACCGACTTCCAAAGCACGCAAGCAACCCGGACGGCGGCCTTGCAAGTCACTGACGTGACTAGGCGGTTCGGCTCAGGAGAGACCGAAGTGACTGCCGTTCGCGGGGTGTCGCTCGACGTGGCCCCCGGTGAGATAGTGCTAATCATGGGGCCGTCCGGCTCAGGCAAGACCACCCTCCTCCTGATGCTCGGCGCGCTACTAAAGCCAACGGAAGGGACGATCCGGCTCACGAGTAGCGATAAGCGGGTCCTGACGCTCAGCGACCTGGCGGAGAATCGCCTGCCCGCCATCCGGCTCAAGGAGTTCGGCTTCATCTTCCAGGACTTCAACCTGTTGTCCGCCCTCTCTGCACTCGAAAACGTGGCGGTGGTGGCACAACTCGCGGGGTCAAAGAGCGGGGACGCGAGCAAGAAGGCGGCTTCGCTGCTCACCGAGCTGGGGCTTGGGTCGCGCCTCGACTTCCTCCCCGAGAAGCTGTCGGGCGGCGAAAAGCAGCGCGTCGCCATAGCCCGCGCCCTGGTCAACGACCCCACACTTGTACTGGCCGATGAGCCCACCGCTAACCTCGACTCGCAGATAGGGCGCGAGATCATGAGGTTGCTGAAGAGGCTCGCCAAGGAGCAAGGTAAAAGCGTAGTCATAGTTTCTCACGACCAGCGCATCAAAAATATAGCGGACCGCGTGCTCTGGCTCGAAGACGGCGAGTTCAAAGAGATGGTGACCATGATCACTGACCCTGTATGCTCAATGCCCGTGGAGCGCGAAAAAGCGATGAGCACCGAGTGGGACGGCACAACTTACTACTTCTGCTCGCAAGGGTGTCGCAGGGAGTTCTTGCTTGCGCCCTGGGAGTATACGCGTGGCCGTGTGCCGGGCGTTGATAGGCTGTAATCCTACTCCTACCAATCCGACCATCCAGACGACAAGCAACCTGAACACGGCGATCTCACAAGGCCGCCGTGTTTGCCATCCTCGGAACAAGATAAGCCCGCGCCAACGTTCAGCGTACCCTCAGCAACGTTTCAGTGAGCGCTCAGTGTGCGCCACTACAATTAGTCTGACAACATCGGAACACGTAGTTCTGAGATAGGAGAAACAAATGATAGAGACAGCATTAGGACAAACCGCCACCGAGGCACTCGACCCCGTGTGCGGCATGAGCATCAGCCCCGACACCGCGTACGCCACTCGCCACTACGAAGGAACAGCAATCTATTTATGCTCCGCCGCTTGCCTGAAGAAGTTCGATGCCGAGCCTGACAAATACCTGGCTGTGCTTGAAGGAAGCGCCCATGGCCAGTCCGCACTTGGTTTAGTAAACCTCGGCGCCATAGGCGCGAACACGGGAGCAAAAATCCGTGAGAGTATCGATCTGCCTGTGACGGGACTTGGCCGAGGCGGGGCTGCGGCGTTGGAGCAAGCTTTGGAGGCAACGCCCGGCGTGTTGAGAGTTAACGCCAACCCAGGCCAGTCGTGGGTGCACATTGAGTACGACGCGGATCACACCACTGTAGGTCGGCTGGTGCAGGCGGTTCGCAACACTGGCATGGGTGTAGGCGCGGCTTCGCTCCGACTGAAAGTAGAGGGGATCTACTGCTCGGCCTGTGTGTCGCAAATCGAGACTGCCCTCAAAGAGACACCCGGTGTGCTCAACGCTACGCTAAACGCGGCCACAGAGGAGGCGCGGGTAGAATATCTGCCCGGCTCCGCCGACCTTGCCGCACTAGCCCGCGCCGTGGAGACTGCGGGCCCTTACCGGGCCAGTCCAGCACGTGAGGTGAGCACGGAGGGGCAGGACAAAGAGGCCTCCGAACAGGACCAGGAGTATCGGCGGCTGATGCGCAAGTGGTGGTTCGGGGCCGCTGTGGGCGTGCCGACCATGATATTCTCTTACCCCTACATTTTCCCTGTTCTGCAGGATATTCTGCCGAGAGGCAGCGAGCAGTTGCGTATCGTCTGGATGCTGATGGGCCTGGCGAGCCTGGCCGTCATGATCTACAGCGGCAGCCAGTTCTACATCGGTATGTGGGAGGGATTGAAGCGCCGCTCGGCCAATATGCACACACTGATTGCCGTCGGCACAGGCGTCGCCTGGCTCTATTCGACCTTGGCCCTCCTCTTCCCACAACTCTTCCCAGGGGAGGAGTTCACCGATGTCTACTACG
>JADMIM010000119.1 GCA_015478585.1 Thermaceae bacterium
GTTCCTGGTGCAGGCGCAGGATATTCTTCAGGTCATACGCTGCCATGCGCTGGCGGCCTTTTTGACCCATCAAGGCAGCTTCCTGAGGGTGTTCTATCATCCAGGTCATGGCCTGGGCAATAGCCGGGGTATCGCCTACTTTGGTCAGAATGCCGCAGCCGTCCTCGAGCAACTCCTGCACGCCGCGAATATCGCAGCCAATCACCGGGGTTTCCAGCGCCAGCGACTCCATTACGGCCCTGGGCAAACCCTCACGCTCGGAAGGCAGCACCGTCGCCACCGAGGCCCGGATCAGGGTGGGCACATCGCGCCGCCAGCCGAGAATCTTCACTTGGCTTTCCAAGCCCAGTTCCCTGGCCTGCGCCCGAACCTGCTCTATCAGCTTGCCAACACCCGCCAAAGCCAGCACGGCATCTTTGTGCCCCCTAATCTCGTTCAACTGAGTCAGGGCTTGCAGAGCATCCCGGTGGCGCTTCTCAGGGTCGTATTCGGCAATCATCACGAATAGCGGCTGCCCTTCGGATAGACCAAGCTCGGCGCGTACTGCCCTGATCCCCTCGCCACTCACCATATCAGCGGAGTTGCGGGATAGGTCTATGCCGATGCCCGGCATATAGCGCAGATGGCTCGGCGGCACGATGTTATAGCGCCGGGTGGCCTGTTCATCCTCGCGGTTGATCACCACCAGATAATCTGTCCAGGGGCCTGCCAGCTTCTCGATGGACAAAAATACCAGATTTTTGAGCGGGTGACCGCGTTTGTGAAAGTGATAACCGTGAACGGTGTAGATAATTTTGGGCCGCTGGTTGAGGGGAACCCCCCGTAGGGCCAACCGAGCAATAAAAGCCGACACCGGGGTATGAATATGAATCAGGTCGTAGCCGCCATGCACTATCAGGTCACGCACCTGGCGCAAGCCCCCAAGAAAATTCTGGGTGTCCAGAGGGTTACGAGTCCACTCGAGGTCGAAGGTTTGGTCGAAGTGAGCCAAGCATCCGGTACAAGTGGACATTTCCGAGGCGGCAGCGTCCACTTGCCAGCCTTGTTTGCGAAAATGGTCGGCGAAAGGCAGCAGGAAGTCGGTAAAAAAGCGGGCTATGTTGGCGAGAAAAAGCACTCTGGGCATGGAAGTCCTCGTTAAGCGTGGCTGGCCTCGGGGTTGGAGGGGCGCTCGTAGGGCTGACCGAGCGCATCCGCGTAGAGCAGTTCGTGCAGGTGGAGAATATGCCGTATATCGTAGATATTCATGTGCTCTTGGCCTTTTTTCCCCATCGCCCTGGCCTGGGAAGGATGCTCGAGCACCCAGCGCATGGCCTGGGTGATGCCCTTCACGTCGCCGACCTCGAGCAAAAAACCTCGATCGGCTTGTATCAGCTCGTGTACTCCCCGAATGTTGGCTGCGATTACCGGCACACCCAGCCCCAACGACTCCATTACCGATCTGGGCAAGCCTTCCTGCTGCGAAGGCAGCAATGTCGCCACCGAAGCCTTGACCAAAGCTGGAATATCTTGTCGCCAGCCTAGAAAATAAACTCTTTTTTCCAAACCCAGCTTTTGGGCCATAGCCTGCATTTCCTCGAGCAGCCTGCCGCTACCCGCCAGGGCCAGTCTGGCTTCGGGATAGGTCAGTTGGGCAAAGGCCAGGAGCACATCCTGGTGACGTTTGCGCGGGATAAACTCCGCCACCATCGAGAAAAGCGGCTGCCCTGGAGTGAGGCCAAGTTCGGTGCGTATGCGCTCGACCTCGGTTTCAGGCACGGCCTCGGCAGTATAGCGACTGAGGTCTAGGCCGATGCCCGGCATGTAGTGCAAACGCCCCTCAGGCACAAACCTATATTGCCGGGCAGCAGCCTCGTCCTCCCGGTTCATCACCACCAGATGATCCGTCCAGCGGCCCCCCAAGCGCTCCAGGTTCAGAAAAACGGCGTTGGTGAGGGGGTTTCCAGCGGGATGGAAGTGAAAGCCGTGGGCGGTGTAAATCAGCTTGGTGCCAGTCTTGAAGCGAATATTGCGCAGCGCTAGGCGAGCGATAAAGGACGGTACGGGAGTATGCACGTGAACCAGGTCATATTTCTCGCGCTCCACTAACTCCTGGATTTGGTGGACACCCCGCAGTAAATTTTTGGGATCTAAGGGGTTGCGCGACCACTTTACGTCGAAGAGCTGGTCAAAATGCCCCTGGCAGGGGGGCCAGGTGGTGGCATCGAGGGCTGCCCCATCTACCTGCCAGCCTTTTTGCCTAAAGTGATCCGAAAGCGGCAGCAAAAACTTGCTGAAAAACAGCGAGACATTCACCGCAAATAAAATCTTAGGCATGGTTCGACCCCCTCTTTTTAGGTCTCGAGGCCCGTTGCCGACAGTGTTTGGAGTGGAGTTTTATCATCTTTTTCCTTGGCTATAAAGAGGGCTTGAGATTGCTGGAAGCGCCGCTGAGTTGGTGGTATATGGCTTCCCACTGCGACAACACCGACTCGAGGCTGTAGCTTTCTTGCACGAACTTTCTGGCGGCTTCGCCCATTTGGCGGCGCTGTGAAGGGGGCAGGGCCATCAGCTTGGACATGGCTGAGGCCAGGCTGGTGGAATCCTTGGGGGGAACCAAAAAACCCGTAACCCCCTGGTGAACCGCCTCGCGGTTGCCCCCTACATCGGTAGCCACCATTGGCAGCCCACAAGCCGAAGCCTCCAGAAGCACCATCGGGAGCCCCTCCCAGGCCGAAGACAACACGAAGCCATCGGCGGCATTCATCAAGCTGGGCATATCTTTACGTAGACCCAGAAACCCCACCCGCTCAGCTATGCCCAGATTCTGCACCAGCGTTTTCAGGGCCTCCAGCAGTTCGCCTGTTCCCCCAATCAGCAAGCGAGAATCCCGCTGCTGAACTTTCTGGAAAGCCTCTAACAGGTTGGGATAATCCTTGGCTTCGGTGAGACGGCCCGCAGCCAGCCAGACAAAATCCCGGCCCAGCCCCAGTTCGTCGCGCAGGCGCTGGCGCTCGAGGGGGTTGGGGCGAAACTCGGCGGTGTTGATGCCGTTGGGCACAAAGCGAATCTTGTGGGCTGCAACCGCCCCAACTCGAACATAGCGCTCGAGGCCCGCTTGGCTGACCTGGGTGGTCAAGTTGGCAAGAGGGTCACTGAGGCGGTAAGCCAGCTCGCGCCAACGGCCTCCTTCATCAATGTTATGAGCGGTAGAAATCACCACCTTGACCGGAGCCAATAGCCGCACCACCCGCGCCAGCAGGTTGGCATGAACCATATGGGCGTGCAAAATGGTGGGTTGGTGCTGGCGCAGATAGCGAACCAGAGTCAGCACCCCTCTGGGATCGGGGAAGCCGGGCGGCATGTTTAGCGAGAAAACTGGCACCCCCAGTTGCTCGAGGGCCTCGGCATTGTGAGCTTTGGGAACCATGCTGACCACCGAAACCCGCCAGCCCCGTTCCGCCAGCCCCGCTGCTAGCCGCACCACCTGAGTCTCGGCCCCCCCCAATCCCAGGGCGGTAATTAAGAAGACAATGCTCGGGCTTTTGGTTTCCATAGCCTCTCCATGTTGGGTTGCAAGATTTTCCATTGAGTCAGCACGATTCCCAGCGTGAACCAGGTTTGTTTGCGCCATTCCCAGTTTTGTGAAAGAAACACCAGCATCAAGATCAGCAGAACAGCCAACCAGAGCATTCGCTCGAGGCCGGACAGCTCAAACGCCGACCAGAACACCCCCAATATCAACAACACGAATAGCCCCAGGCCAATAAGCCCTAGCTCGGTGCTAATCGAAACGAAGAGGTTGTGAGGAGCCATCCACTGCCTAAACATCTGCTGGTCTTCCATCGAGGTGCCAAAAGCTCCCGAGCCCACCCCCAGCAACAAATGGTTATTGAAGGTCTCGAAGCCCGCCTGCCAGATGTTGGTACGGTCGTTGAGGGTTCCCGAGCTTAGCTCTTGGGTTATGGTAGCAAGCCTCGAGAAGTTTTCCGGCGGCACCAGCACCGGAATTAGCCACAAGGCCGTCAGGCTCAAAACCGTGACCATAGCTTTGAGACGGGTCGAAGCCCGTGGCAGCGTCACCAGAACAAAGAGCAAACCCACTCCGACCCCCAAAAAACCTGCTCTGGCTGCCGCTAAGAAAACCACCATCAAAGCAAATATGGGATACAACCGGTAGGCCCAAATCAGCCTCGAGTTTTCCTTTGTAAGGGCCAAGTACCAGGCCAGAGGAATCCCCAGGGCCAGCACGAAGGCCAGGTCGTTGGGATCGAAGCCAGAGGCAGCATAGCGCTCGTAAGCTGCCTCAGAACCCCTCAGGAAGTTCTGAAAGGTGTCGCCAACCGCGATGTAAGACCCTAGCACATAGGCAACCAAGATGCTCCGCAATTGCCCAGGGGTTTCGACCACATTGAACAGCAGCAACATAAATGCCAGCAACAAAACATACTGGGAATTGCGATCCTGGGTATCGGTAGGGCTAATCGTCCAGAAAAAACTCGCCAGTGAGAACAGCACGAACAAAATGGCCGGTATATGTACGCGGTGCAGGCTAAGCTTTCCCGAGAGCAGCAGGTGTGCCAACCCGACTCCCACCGCAGCAATTCCCACCAAGCGGCTTAGCGTGCCCAATCCTGGAATGGTAATAATATTTTCCCAGGGAATAGTAAACACGTACAACCAGAGCAAATAGTAGGCCAGTTTAGCCACAAAACCCCCATTTCGCGCAGTCCCTCAGCGCTTTCATACGGGATGCTCCTCCAGTACCGGGGGGCTAACTCGAGTGCCCCGCAGCAGATGCAGATACTCATCCACCACGGTCTGCTGGGTGTAGCCTGCATAGGTCTCGAGCGATACCGCTTTTCTGGGCTCAGCCAGGGTGGTCAAGATGGCCTTGGCTAGCGCCGCGCTATCCCCCACCGGCACCAACCGCCCCCAGCGTCCACCCGCCAGAATCTCCTGTGGCCCGCTCTTGCAATCGGTGGCTACCACTGGGGTTGCCAGGGCCAGAGCCTCGATTAGCACCGTTGGCAAGCCCTCCCAGTCAGAAGACAGCACGAACAGCGCTGCCCGCTTCATGTAGGCATAGGGGTTTTGCACGAACCCTGGCAGCGAAATATCGGCCTCGAGGCCCAATTCCTTGATCTGAGCCTGGAGTGCGAGGCGCTCCTCGCCCTCGCCCAAAATCAGTAGGCGCACGGCTCGATGTTTGCGCACTTCGGCAAAGGCCCGCAGCAGGTTGGCGAAGTTTTTTTGCCGGGTCAGGCGGCCCACCCCCAACAAAACCGGGGGCTCACCAGGGGTTAGCCAAGGATGGTCTACGGGTTCTTCGGCACGGGTGAAAAAATCCGGCAGGATAACCGGGTTATAAACCACCTCTACCTGGCCTATGCCCGTGAGCTTGGTGAAATCTTCGGCTACCCCCTTGGACACTGCCACGATGCTATCGGCCCAAGGGTAAAACAAGCGCATTGAGAGCGGAATCAGCCGCCCGCGCAAGGAGTTGGCATTGCTCGAGTCCTGGCTGGGGGTGTTGTGGATGGCAACCACCACTCGAGTAGGGTGGCCTGCTAGGCGGTTGGCCCACAAGGCAATCACGTTGGCGTGGTCGAGGGCTGAAATTAAGCCAGCAGGTCGTTCGCGCTTCAGGTAGCGGGCCAAGGCAGGCAGACTGCCCAGTACCCGCTTGGCCCCCAAATCCACCACCCGCACCTCAGGGGGAACCGCCGATAGATAGGGGCCGGTGGCTTGGGCCAGCACCAGGTCAACGTTTACTTGCTGAGCCATGCCCTTAGCCAGGTTGAGTGTCACCCGCTCAGCTCCCCCGCCCAGCAGCGAAGGCAGATACAGCGCGAAGCGTTCGTTCACTACCACCCTCCCCAATCGCGTTTCATGTGACCCCCCATCAAAATACCTTCCGCAACTTGAGCACCACAAATCTATAGGCCGTGGCCCAGGTCTCGGCAATTACCACGGCAAAAGCCATTCCTAAAGCTCCATAGTGGTGGGATAGAAAGAAAGCCGACACCACGTAAAGGATTCCTGCTGTAACCACCGAATGCATCACCTCGCGATCCATTCGGCGGGGGAACATATATTGTACCGATAGCGATGCTCCAAACCCCACGATGGGCATCAGTAAGGACATCACTTGTAGTACAGGGATAGTGGAGTTGTACTGCTCGCCAAACAGCAGATGCACCAGCCAGGGAGCCAGCACAACCGTAAAGAGCATACCCACCAAACCCATGCCGGTAGTGAACATCAGGGCAATCCGGCTCAGGCGCATGGCCGAGTCGGCATCGTGGCGGATCAGGTTGCTGATGCGGGGATAAATGGCCTGGGTAATAGGCCAGATCAGGGAGATGGCTGGGCGCACCAGTTTATCGCCGTTGGCAAAATAGGCCACCTGCACCGGTACGGTAAGCACACCCAGAATCAGGCTGCCGCTCGAGGTGTACAAATTATCGGAGGCCCTGGTCAGAAACAGGTTCCAACTGACCTTGAGGGCTACCCAGCTCAGGGCCAGGGTAGGCATCCGATAAGGCACTTCGCGGTACATCACCCACAGACTGATCAGGGTAGTAAAGCTCAGGGCCACAGCTTGAGTGGCCAGAGCAATCCAGGCATCCCCTGGCCCCCGAACAAAGAGGAACACTCCTGCCAACTGGGCTATGCGGGCTACCCCGTCCAAAATCGCTATGAACCAAGTGCGTTCGATGGCCTGGAAATACCAGGAGGGGCCTAAAGTCCAGGCCACCGCAATCAGCAACGACCACCAGGCCAGGGCAGGCTGGTTGTGAAACACATCCAAGAACAACAAGGCTGGGATAGTGACCAGCACCATGCCAAAGGTCAGGATGGCCTTAGCCCCCATAGTGGACATCACGATTCCGGCCACCGCATCTTTTCGCTCGCGCACCCTGGCAATGCTGCGAGTCGCGGAATAGTTAAAGCCGTACTCCCCCACAACCGAAAGCCAGCCCGCAAAACTTTGGGCGAAGGCCACCAGACCCATGTGGTTGGGCTCGAGCACTCGAGCCAGATAGGGCAGGGCAATCAGGGGCATTGCATAAGAAAGCATCTGCACGACATACAGTGCAGCAGCATTCTGAGCAATACGGCTATTTAGAACCCTACGAATCTGAACCATTACCACCTTTCTCAAAGATAGCGGTTAAATCTTGTCTTGTCCCAGTATCGGTCACAGCGTTAACGCAAGTCGCGCCAAGGTTACGTAATTCGTATCTTTGCAAAGAGGCCGTTATGAAGGCGTTATAAACCATATTGTGCATATATCTTCGCTCCCAGTCTATATTCCTCCAGCTAAGTCAGCCCATAACCCGCTAAGGCTACGTAGGAAAGCTGAAGTATGGCTGATGAACCCATGAACCAAACTTTCACAATCTGGCAGCACAGCCAAGACGGTTTTTATTTCCTGAGAGCGCGGTTACTCTTTCCAAAGTCAGGGACAGAGACCATTACGACCATAAAAGCCCGGAAGGTTAGATAGATTTGATAGAACCTATCCCGCTCTTCATTGACTTTGGCTTCCAGGCGGCGCACAGCGCCGTCCGCTACGGATGCGTTCGCACTGTGGTAAGCTGCCCGACCATTTCCTACGCATCGCAATTCAACCGTAGGAGATATTCGCGGGAAATGCTGTAGGTTGATACGTTGATACCGCAAAATCCCCGTCAAGCGCTGGATACTCGTGCAGCACGATACCTGGACGGCCTCCTTCTAAAGGAGTAAGAACCGTCACCAACCGTGTGTAACAAAGTTGTAACAGCCACCCGGTACACTCTGGGCATCAAACTTTGGGTTTAGGTATGGCGTACCTCCAGGGCCTAGGGGTCTATCTACCGCTTCCGCGCATGAGCAGCGGCGAAATCGCTGCCGCTAGTGGTTTGCCGGAGTGGGTGGTGCGCGAGAAACTCGGCATCCATCAGAAGCCGCTACCTGGCCCTGGCGACCACCCCGCTCACATGGGTGGCTGGGCCGCGCGGCAGGCTCTGGGCGAGGCTCAAGTGGACGGTGGCGAGGTGGATGTGGTCATCAGCATCACCGATGAACACAAGGAGTATCCGGTGTGGAGTAGCGCTCCGCTGATTGCCCAGATAGTGGGGGCCGAGCGTGCCTGGAGCTTCGACCTAAACCAAAAATGCGCCAGCTTTATCACCGCTTTGACCGTTGCCGAAGGGCTTTTGGCGGCTCGCCTCGGGGTCAACACCATTCTGATCGCGGGGGGCTATCGCAACGGCGACCTGATTGACTACCGCGACGAAAACGTGCGCTTCATGTACGACCTGGCGGCGGGGGGTGGGGCTGCCCTGATCGCTCGAGAGGGGCCGGGGCTGAAATTGCTCTCGACCCGGCTCAAGACCGATGCAGTGCTGGCCGAGAGTGTGCGGGTTGCAGTAGGGGGAACTGCCGAACCCCTGACTCCAGAGAACCTCGCGCAGTTCAAGCTGCGGGTGGCCCAACCTGAACTGATGAAGAGACACCTCGAGGCCACCTCACTGCCGCGGTTTTTGGAGGTCATCGGCGGGGCGCTGGAAGAAGCCGGATACACCCCCGCCGACCTCGACTATCTGGCTCTGCTGCATATGAAGCCCTCGGCCCACAAGGCGGTTCTGGAGGGCTTAGGGCTTTCGCAGCAGCACAGCCTTTACCTCGCCGATTACGGCCACCTGGGCCAGCTCGACCCCATCCTTTCACTAAGGTTCGCCAAGGAGGCCGGGAAAATCGGCCCTGGCAGCCTGATTGCCCTGGCTGCTGCCGGGGTGGGCTACCACTGGGGGGCTGCGGTGCTGCGCTGGGAAGATGGCGGCATGACCCCCCTCGGAGGGAAGTCTGATGCAGTTTAACGCCAATTGGCTGGCCCGCCTCGCGGCCTATCATCCCCAGCGTCCCGCTGTGTTCTGGCGCGAGAACTGGGTGAG
>JADMIM010000120.1 GCA_015478585.1 Thermaceae bacterium
CCAGGTTCATCTTGGCATCTTTGCTGAAGTTGAAAACTGGAGCGGCGAAAGCCAGACTGAGGGCAACTACGGCGGAAGCGGCGAGAGCGATTGCTTTTTTCATGACTTACTCCTTGGGCATGCGAGGATGGAGGTCTAGGGGGCTTGGGGTGGGGGGCGGACTTAGCGTTTGGTTCAGTGCGGCCTCCTTTTGCCCAAACCCCAGCCGGGCTTTCCGAAACGCTTGCTCAGCACGGCGGGAAGGGCGGGTTTGCTCTGAGCGGCCAGGGTTTGCAGCGCGGACAGAGCGGTGAGGCGTAGAGGAGTGGGGGCCAGTTTCATGAACACCTCCTGTGGAAGCCGGAGTAAGGTTTCCCATCCGGTTCTGCTAAAAGCCTAGAAGGGGGGCGTTAGCCGCCGTTAGCTGGCCTTAGAGGCCGTTCTGGACGATTAGTGGGAGAGCGGCAGGTTGAGGGGCGCAGGGTTGAAGGCAATCGAGCCCAAAGAGAGGTTGCTGATGCCGCTGATGGTGCTCATAGCATCTGGGCTGCCGCTGGCAGTGAGCTGGTCGGGGGTGAACTCCACCAGGGTGTTGTTGCCCAGGTTAGCTACCCATAAATCGCCGCTGGAATCGAAGGCCAGCCCGGCGGGGTTGCTCAGTGAGCCGTTGTGGGAGCTGAGCCGCACCGTAGGCATTGGGCTGCTGGCATTGCTGCTGGGAAGCAGTTGGGCGGCGGTGTACATCACCAGGGTGCTCGAGCCGTAGTCTGAGACCCACAAGTTACCATTCGAGTCGAAAGCCAGACTGGAACCCGCGCTCAGGCCGGGATAGAGGATAACCGCCGGGATGGGCGTTCCGCTGCGCATGAGCTGGTCGGGGGTGAAGCGCACGATGGTTTCGGGGCTGGCTGCGTTCAACACCCACAGGTTGCCACTTTTGTCGAAGGTCAGGCTGCTCACCCCGTTGAGGGTTGGAGAGAAACCGGTGGTGTTAGCGCTGATAACCAGTCCAGGGATGGGGTTGTCAACCTGCGCGAGTTGGTAGGCCGTGAACATCACAATGGTGTCGTTGCCCAGGTTGGCGACCCACAGGTTGCCGCTGGAGTCGAAGGCCAGGGCCGCCGGGCGGCTGAGCGAGCCCGCGCTCGAGCGGATGGTTTTGACTGGAGTAGGGGTGGCACTGCTGGCAAGCTGTTGCGGCATGAACTCGAGCAGGGTGTTGGTGGCGCTATTGAGCGTCCAGAGGTGGCTCTGGGCATCAAAGGCTATGGCCGCGTTGGAGCCACCCGCAGGGGTGCTGAGGGTCATACTGGGCAGGGCTTGGCTGTTGCCGCCAAAACCCAGCTTGGAAGCCTCGTACCCCAGAAGCTGCCCGGTGAAGGTGGGCAGCCATAGCGCGGTTGTGCCAGGACGGGGTACGTAGTTGACCGTGACCGTGGTGGTCATCCCTGCCTTCACCTGGGCCGCACTCACACCCACACTGTCGAAAACCAGGTCTACCACCGGGGCCACCAACCGCACTGTCGCCGCCGAGACCGCGTAGGTTCCCACAGGCAGGTCGCCATCACTAACCGAGCCGACGACGGGGTTGAGGACATCGGTCATGCCGCTGGGTCGAATTACGGTGAGGCTGACCTTGGTGCCTAGAGGCAATCCCGCGACGTTGATCTGAAGCGAGCCGACTTGCGCGGCGTAGGCTACGCTGGCCTTGGCAGTAACTCCAGCGCTCACCGTGGCAGGTGAGCCACTGACGCTGGCGAGGTATGTAATCCCGCTCGAGGTCACGGTGACGGCGCTAATTGCATAGCTGCCTGGTACGAGACCGTTGAGGGTTTTGGAACTGCTCAGGGTCTGGCTGAAACCATTGGGGCCGCTGATGCTGACCTTGGCATCTAGCCCGCTGGGTAGACCGGTCACGGAGACCTCGAGCGAGCCCATCCCCGGCGCTTGGGCGGTGTAGACGGCGCTGACCACTGCTGTCGCGGTGGCCGCTACCGTCGCGGGCGAACCGCTCACGGTTCCTACGTAAGTGGTATTGCCAGAGGTCACGCTGGCGGCGGTTACAGCGTAGCTGCCGAGCGCAAGGCCGGTCAGGGTCTTGGAAGCGCTCAGGGTTTGGCTAAATCCATTTGGCCCGGTCACGCTGAGGCTGGCATTGACACCGCTGGGTAGTCCCGAGACATTCACTTGCAGCGAGCCGGTTGCTAGGGTGGGTGGGGTTGGTTGAGTCTGGGCCGCGTACACCACATTTGCCGTTCCTGTTGCCCCTGCGCGCACTGTCACCGGTGAACCACTGACAGTGGCGGCAAAAGTGGCGCTGCTTGCGGTGACATTGCTTGCCACGACGGTATAGCTGCCCGGCTCGAGCCCACTCAGGGTCTGGGCGGCAGTGAGGGTCTGGCTGAAGTTGCCCGGCCCGGTGAGGGTGATGCTGGCGTTGACACCCACCGGCAAGCCGCTCACGCCAATCTGTAGGCTGCCAAGAGTGGGCTTGGGCGCTGTGGTCGTGCTGCCACAGGCCGTCAGGGTTACCAAGACCAGTGCGAGCGTCAATACAAAGATGTTTTTCGCGTTTGAATAAAACATAATCTTCCCCCATGAGTCGAACCGGGGCTGGTTTCTCCGGTTCTGGAGGGAAGTATAGAAAGGGGGCGTTAGCTGGCGTTAGGCGAAGGGTTTATCGCGCTCTTCATCAGTGCCGTCTTCCTGTGCTCGCAGCACGTCTACTGCGCGTTGGCGACGATGGGATACTGGGTATGGACATCAAAATAGAACGCCAGAGCCATCTAGCGGTTTCCCTCGAGTACAAATAAAAGTTCAAATCTCTTTTCAACCGACTGTTGCCGCAGGCCAGAATCGTAATCTGCCCTACTCCACCCGCTTCACCAAACCTACAAAACCAAGGTGTACGCTCGAGAGCAAAGACAGGTGCGTATGGGCTTCCAAACTCCTCAGTTGTTGCTCCTTTTGCTGCTCTTGCCCCTGCTGGTTTGGGTGTACCAGAGCCGGTATGGGCGTGGCGCGGCAAGTGCCTATGTGCTGTATCCCAACCTGGCCCCGCTCGCCCAGGTCAGAGAGCCCTCCTGGAGGCGGCATCTGGGCGCTTGGCTGTATCTGCTGGCGCTGGGGTTAGGGATTGTAGCCCTGGCGAAACCCCAGGCCACCGTGCTGATACCCGACAACCTGGCGGGGGTGATGATAGCCATTGATGTGAGCGGTTCCATGCGGGTTAGCGATATCGAACCCAGCCGCATCGAGGCCGCCAAAAAAGCTGCCCAGAGCTTCGTTCAGGCTTTGCCGCAGGGGGTCAAGGTAGGGCTGGTCAGCTTCGGAACCCACGCCACTTTGGAGTCGCCCCTGGTTGCCGACCACCAGAAAGTGATCGAGCGCATCGGACTTTTGCAGCTAGACCATAGAACCGCTATTGGGGACGGGATAACGGAAAGCCTCAAAGCCTTTGCGGTGGATGACAACCATAAGCCCCTCGGCCCCGCTACAATTGTGCTGCTCTCCGATGGGCGCAGCAACCGAGGGATAGACCCCCTCGAGGCTGCCAAGACCGCCCAGAAGATCGGAGTCAAAGTGCATACCATCGGCCTGGGCAAACCCCTCGCGGCAGGCGAAGTCCCGAGTTATCTGGCCTTCGACGAGGAAGCCCTGCGGGCCATTGCCAACATCACCGGTGGACAATACTATCCTGCCGAATCGGCAGCGGCTCTACAAGCGGCTTATCACAAGCTAAACCAAGTAGTGGCCTGGAAACCCGCCTACACCGAAGTAAGTGGCCTGTGGGGGCTATTGGCGGGGCTGGTACTGGCCTCGAGCCTGACCATCTCCAACCTGGGGCGCAGGGTGTTATAAGAGCTAAAAACGGGTTCCCAATTCCAGCCTTAGTTTCCCCTCGAGCAGTTCCAGGGCTTGCACCCAAAGCTCGGGGGTCGGCTCGAGGCCCAGGCGTTTTTTGAACATCTGGCGCAAGTGAGACTCTTCCAGCACTTTTTGCAGCAAGAGAGGCAGGTGCAGCTCGAGACCCAGGTTTTTGTGGGCTACCAACAGTCCTGGTAGCCTGCGGTTGGCCTGAGCCACAGCCCCCTCGAGCACCCGACCGGGAGCCAGATTGAGCAACGGAGCCCCGCTAAACCCCGAAAAATGCAGCCGCTCGACCCTCAGCCGCCAGACCTGACCTTCGGGCTGATACTCGAGGGCTTGCAGGCTCAACTCCAGCGCGGGGCCACTAGCGAACTTTATACCCAGGCTCCAGTTTTGGGGACTGATTTGACAACTGGTCAGGCTACCGCCTTGCAAACGCCCCAGCCAGAAGCGCAGCACCCTGATGGGGAGATTCAAATTAGCAATCCCCGCCGCAATCAGGGCTTGCAGCAAAACCTGGGAAAGCTCGAGTTGAAGTTGGGCCTGGAGGTGGTTCATCATCTCTATTATCAAGGAGGCAACCGCTACCTTATTCCAAGCTGGAGGGATTGGGTTGTGACCGCATAAAACCATTGAGCGACCCTCCCCTCGAGAGCCGCCCAAGGGTTGGATACGCTATGCCCTGGCCGTGGGCACCGCAGGAATGGTTTCTTCGGTGGTGGCGGTGTGGGCCTGCTCGATCATCTCGCGCTCCCAACCGGTGTAATACTGCTTGACGGTATCGGAAGAGGTTTCCTCGGTAAGAAACTTGACGTTGGAGTAGAGGGCACTACGATAGTCGCGCACTTTGCTACTCTCGAGGGCATCAATCACCTGGCGCACGCCTTTTTCTACTGTCCATTGCGGCTCGAAGCCCATCACCAAGCGGATTTTGCTGAAGTCCACGCGGTAGTTGCGGCGATCCCCGTCGCGGCCCGAGTCAATGAGTTCGGCCTCAGGCCGCAGGCGCTGAATCAGCTCGCCAACCTGGCCCAAAGTCATGTTGCCGTCGTTTCCACCCACATTAAAGGTCTCGTTGTGGACACGTTCCTTGGAAGCTTCCACCGCCATCATTACCGCCAACGAAGCATCGTCTACGTGCACGAAAGGCCGCCACTGGTCGCCACCGAACACGGTGATTTTCTTATCCACTACGGCCTTAGCTGTAAGCAGATTAACCACTAAGTCGAAACGGGTGCGACCCGAAAGTCCGTAGATGGTGCCAAAGCGCAGGATCACCACCGAAAAATCGTCGCTTTTCAACTTGTGCAGCACCTGCTCGGAAGCAATCTTGCTTCTCGCGTAGAGGGAGACCGGGTTGAGGCTGCTGCGCTCGTTGAGTACCATGTCGCTGGCTCCGTATACCGAACAAGTGCTGGCGAAGACAAAGCGCTTGACCCCCATGCCTTTGGCAATTTCAGCGATGGTGCGGGTGGCAACCAGATTAATCTCGGTGGTGAGGTTCTCGTCCAGAGCACAGGCCGGGTCGCCTACCAGGCCGCCCAGATGCACCACCGTGTCTACCCCGCGCATGGCTTCTACCACTTTGTCTACCTGGCGGAAGTCGGCCTCGATCAGCTCGAGGTTGGGGTGGTGTAACACACCGGCAATGGGCTCCTTGCCAAACATCAGCAAGTCCAGAAGGCGCACCTTGTAGCCGTGCTCCAGGAGCCGGGGCAGCAGCCCTGAGCCGATATAACCCGCCCCACCAATCACCAAAATGGTTTTCTCGGGCTGGGGCAGTAGCGGGATGGGGTCAGGATGGGCAGCCTGGGCTTTGTCCTTGCGGTTTTCCTCCATGATCTCCCACAGGTGTACCCCGGCCCTCGAGCCCAGGGTTAGCACCAAGGTATATACCAGGGCGATAAAGATGACCGAGCGGGGTGGGTTAATCCAGTCCACCAGCAGGAATGCCACAAACCCAAAGGCCAGATAGCTCAGGGTGACGGCCTGGGCTACCACCAACATCTTGTAGCGGCCCCGGTAGGCTCGCCCACGGGTGTAAAAGCCGTTTGCCGCAAAAATTACCAGGCTGATGGGCAGCAATATCCACACACTCTGAATAAAGGTCTGGAGGTAGCGCAAGGGCAAAACGGCCTCGCCGTGCTGGGCCACCAGGAGGAAGTGGGTGAGCAGGGCCGCTGCGTAACTCCCTGCGACCATCAGCGAATCGGCCAATACCCGCACCCAAACGTCGGGAGTAAAACGTAAATCTTTTATGTTGTTAATCATCTGGCCCCCAATAAATCCTAGCGCGTAGCCTCTTCCATGACCTGCTCGAGCGCCGATGCTGCAGCTTCCATGTGTTCGATCCCCAAAGTAGGATGCACCAAGAACATCAACGAAGTTTCACCTAGCTCTTTGGCAAGGGGTAGGCGCTCAGCCGGTTGCAGGCCATGCTTGATAAAAGCCTGCTCGAGGTAAATCTCGCTGCAACTGCCGCTCAGGCAAGGAATCCCCAACGCGCTCACCTCGGCCATGATTCGGTCTCGACTCCAGCCCGCTTTGAGCATCTCCGGGCGCACGTAGACGTAATACTTGTAATACGCATGGAACAACTCGGCAGATGGCTTGGCTACTCGCAAGGCGGGCATCTGCTCCAAGCGCTCATCCAGATAATGCGCGTGGGCACGGCGCTTCTCTACCCAGCCGTCGAGTTTTTTGAGGATTACCCGGCCAATCGCCGCTTGCAGCTCGAGCATTCGCCAGTTGGTGCCGAAATCTTCGTGCAGCCAGCGGAAGCCGGGGGCGTGGGTGCGGTTATATACCGCGTCGTAATTTTTGCCGTGGTCTTTGAAGCTCCAGGCCTTGCTCCAAAGCTCGGGGTCGTCGGTGGTGAGCATTCCGCCCTCACCGCCGGTGGTGAGGATTTTGTCCTGACAAAACGACCAGGCCCCCACGTGGCCGATGGAACCCACGCTGCGACCCTTGTATTTAGCCCCGTGGGCCTGGGCACAGTCCTCGATGACCTTGAGGCTATGTTTCTGGGCCAGAGCCATGATGCCATCCATGTCGGCAGGCCAACCCGCCAGGTGTACCACGATAATGGCCTTGCTGCGGGGGGTAATGACTTTTTCGATGGATTCGGGGGTAATCAGCCCGCTGTGGGAATCAACGTCGGCAAAAATCGGCTTGGCTCCGCGCATCACCGCCGCGCTCGAGCTAGCGATGAAGGTGCGGGGAGTGGTAATTACCTCATCGCCCTCGCCGATACCCAGGGCATACAGGGCCAGTTCCAAGGCTACTGTGCCGTTGTGCAGGGCGATGGCGTATTTGCTGCCCACATACTGGGCAAACTCCTTCTCGAACTCGCGGCCCTCCTGACCCGTCCAGTAGTTAACCTTGCCCGATTGCAGCACCTGGGTAGCTGCGGCAATCTCGTCGGGCTCAAAGTAGGGCCAGGGAGCAAAGGGTGTGACGGTAATGGGGTTTCGCAGCATTGGCATTCACCTCTACGCTAGGGATGGCTGATCTACAGGCAAAACAATACGGTAGACCCCGTTATGTTGGCGTTATGCTCCACACACCACGTCCTGTAATAATTTTCCAGCCAGCGTTACGCTTGTGGGGAGGATGAGAAGAAGTCGCAACACTAGCGTAACACTCTCTATAACGTGATTCCTAATCGGCTGGCTCGAGAGCATTTCCAGATGCACCCCAAAAAGCCCTTCCCTGTGGGCTTTCTGCTATTCTAACCAATCCCTCTGCCCTAGGGGCCGTAACCGAGCGTTACTTGGAGTGACCTCAGCCAGGTCAAAAGTGGATTTGCTCGAGACCCCAAGCCCCATCGGCACGGTATTTTGCCAACTTTTGCGGGTGTTACTGGTCAAAGTGACCCCAGGCGGTAGGCTCCCCAAAACAGCACTCCCAGCACCAGAACTATCAGCAGCACAGCAGGCCCCATAGCGGCTTGGCTGACCCACAGCCCCACCGCCACCAGCAGCAGGGTTATCCCCCACACCACCCCCACCGTAAGGGTGGGGTTGCGCAGGAAGAGCTGGTCAAGTCGGTCATAGGTGTGATCCCGGTCGCCCTCGAAGATGGGTTTGCCCCGCCGGGCCCGGCGGATAATACCCGAAGCCATGTCGTATAGGGGAAAACTGACCATCACCGCCGCCGCCAAAAAGGGGGTCAGCCCCTGTTTTGCGGCCAACATCAGCAAAGTGGCGAGCAAGTAGCCAATGGAAAGGCTGCCGGAATCCCCCATAAAGGTTCGGGCTCGGGGGTAGTTCCAGACCAAAAAGCCCAGCAGGCCCCCCATCAGGATCAGGGGAAGGGTGGGCTCGAGGTGCTGGGCAGAGAACAACAAGGCCAGACCTGCTGCCGAAACCAGGGCGTTACCCGAGGCCAGACCATTCATGCCATCAATCAGGTTGACCGCGTTCGCCAGCACCGGCACCAGCCCCACCGCCAGCACCAGCCCCACCCAGCCCAACTGACCCCAGAACTGCAACCCCAACGTCAGCCCTGCTGCAACCTCGGCCAGCAAACGCACCCTCGGAGAAATCGAGTAGCGGTCATCGAGACCCCCAGTGAGGGCAATAATCAGCAAACCCAGCATGGCCCAGCCCGACAACATCCCGCTCACGATCCCCCAAAGCAGCAAAGTCACCACGATACCGATGCCACCAAAACGCGGGGTGGGCAGCTTGTGAATTTTGATTTCGCCGGGTTTGTCCACGATGCCCAAGGCCCTAGCCAAAGGGATGGAAAGGCCAACCAACAGCACCGATGAAAGAGCGCTTAATATAAGGGTCAAGCCATCCGACACAGGGGTTCCTCCGAAATGTTGACAGTTTACCGTTGACCGCAAAGGCTGTCGAAAGTTGACGGCCCACCCCAGATTAACAGCGAGGGTATGCGCTTAGGGTAAGCGAGAGCTACCCGACCAACAGCGAGCAGAGCTACCTGACCTTGCACTCGAGACTTGTGACATTTTTGCAGTTAGGGGCAGCCTGCTTTTATCCCACCTGGCTCAAGGCCGGGATGGAGGTTCCCAATGCCTCGGTATAGAGT
>JADMIM010000002.1 GCA_015478585.1 Thermaceae bacterium
GGGCTTTGCCCGTGCGAGCACTAGGCCCACAGGGCCGGGCTTTGCCCGTGCGAGCACTAGGCCCACAGGGCCGGGCTTTGCCCGTGCGAGCGGCTATGGGCTGTGCGCATCTCCCCTCCTTCTCTCAGTCGGGGTAAGTCTTGCAGACTTACCCTGGAGAAACTTAGCAATGCGGAGGCTGCTTCCCCTATCTTGGTTCCACAGCATTGTGCGTACCTCCAACAACGGTTGACCAAAGAAAGTCCGTTGCAAAACCGCTCTAACCCAAATAAGCTTGGCGCACCCGGTCGTCGTCTAAGAGCTGCCCCGCTGGGCCAAAGAGGGTCAGGTGGCCTGCTTCGAGCACGTAGCCCCGGTTGGCGTGTTGCAGGGCCAGGCGGGCGTTTTGCTCAACCAGCAAAATCGTCACCCCAGCCGCGTGCAGTTCGTCAATAATGGCGAAGATTTCCTTGACCACTAAGGGGGCCAGGCCCAGGCTGGGTTCGTCCAGGAGCAGAAGTTTGGGGCGGGACATCAAAGCCCTGGCAATCGCCAACATCTGCTGCTCGCCGCCAGAAAGGGTTCCGGCCAGTTGGTTCTGGCGTTCGCGCAGGCGTGGGAAGCGCTCGAACTGGCGCTGGATATCGCTGGCAATTTCGCCGTCGGAGCGAATAAAGGCCCCCATCTCGAGGTTGTCCTTCACGCTCTGCCGTGTCAGCACCTGTCGTCCCTCAGGCGACTGGGCGATACCGCTGCGCACCACCTGCGAGGCTTCGACCGTGCTGATGTTTTTGCCATCATAGATAATCGAACCGCTTCTGGCTTTGACCACCCTTGAAATCGCCCTCAGGGTAGTGGATTTGCCCGCACCGTTGGCCCCAATCAGGCAGACCACCTCACCCGGATAGACCTCGAGGCTCACCTCGGATAAGGCTCGAATCCCCCCGTAGTTGACCGAGAGCTTCTGGAGTTGCAACAACGGCTGGCTCATGTCTCGACCCCCAGATAGGCTTCGATTACCGCTGGGTCGTTGGCAACCTTTTGGGGGCTGCCCAGCGCGATCATCTGTCCGAAGTTGAGCACCGCGATACGATCACACAGGCCCATCACCAATGGAACGTGGTGTTCGATGAGGATAATCGTCAGGCCAAACTCCCCCCTAACTTGGCGGATGAACCCCGAGAGGGTGGCTTTTTCCGCCGAGTTCATTCCCGCAGCGGGCTCATCGAGCAGCAACACTTTGGGTCTGAGCGCCAGCGCACGGGCAATTTCCAAGCGCCGCTGGTCGCCGTAGCTGAGGTTCTTAGCCCGCTCGAAGGCTCTTCCTTGCAAGCCCACCCGTTCCAGCAAGGCCCAGGCTTGCCGCTCGACCCCCACCTGCTCGGCTCTAGCGGCAGGCAGGCCCAGCACCCCCGCCCAGACCCCGGTTTTGGTATGGATATGGTGGGCAATACGGATGTTCTCGAGGGCGCTCAAATTGCCAAAAAGCCGAATGTTTTGGAAGGTTCTAGCCAACCCCAAAGCCGCGATGCGAAAAGGGGGCAGCCGGGTGATGTCCTGGCCCTGATAGTGCAGATTTCCACTGCTGGGGGAGGTTAGACCAGTTATCAGGTTGAACAGGGTGGTTTTGCCTGCTCCGTTGGGGCCAATCAGACCGAAAATTTCGCCTTCCTGAACGCTGAGCGAGACATCGTTGACCGCCACCAGCCCACCAAACCTGCGGCTCATATGGGAGACCTCGAGCAAGCTCATGTCTTCTCCCGCACCGGGGCAGTTTTCCGCCGGGCCAACCAGTTGGGGTTCGCCAAGCCTTGCGGCAAGTAGATGGCCGCCAGCATCAGCAACAACCCGTCTACGATAAAACGCAAGTCTTTGAGGGGGCGCAGCACCTCGGGCAGGGCGGTCAACACCATTCCCCCCAGCACCGGCCCCGCGAAGGAGCGCGAGCCCCCAATCAGCACGTAGGCCAGCACCGCTATCGAGACATCGAAGGTTCCCTGGCGGGCATTCCAGGTATTGAGAAAGTGGGCGCTGATGGCCCCCACTACCCCAGCCAGCATGGCTCCCAGGGCAAAAGCTAGCACCTTGTGATAGGTAGGGTTGATGCCCATCGCATCGGCAGCCAGCTCATCCTCGCGCAGGGCGATGAAGGCCCGTCCGATACGGCTCCCCTCGAGGCGATAGGCAAAAAACATCACTAGCAGTAGCAAAGGCCCCACCAGCCACATATAGCCCAGGGGGCTAGAAAAGGGCTGGGCGATGCCAAAAATGCCCACCGCGCCCCCGGTGATGCTCAAGTTGAGCGACACTACCCGCAGAATCTCCACCATGGCGATGGTGGCCAGGGCCAGATAAATCCCCCGCAGCCGTAGCGCCGGAATGCCCACCACCACCGCCACCACCCCCGAGAGCAGCCCCGCCAGCAGCGTTTCCAGCAACAAATAGCCAATGGGGTAGGCCCCACTAGTATGAAAAACCTGGGTAGAAAGAATCGCCGCAACATAGCCGCCGATGGCATAAAAACCAGAGCTGGCCAGGGAGAGTTGTCCTGCCATCAGGGGCAAATAGGTGCTCAGACCCAGCAGAGCTTGTAAGCACATATAGACCAGCAAAAACCCGTAGGTCTGAAAAAACGCTTCCACGTCACACCTTTTGGATGAGTCGCCGCCCCAGCAACCCTTGGGGGCGGAGCATCAAAATCAAAAACAGCAACAAGAACGCCACCGCGTCCTTATAGGCCGTGTATTCCCCCGGAACCAGGGCTTCGGCCAGGCCCAACACGAAGCCGCCCAGCACTGCACCACCGATGTCTCCTAGACCACCCAGCACGATCACCGCCAAGCCCTTGAGGCCATAGGCCAGACCGAAATAGGGGCCAGAAATGGAAAAGCTGGTGGCAACCAGGGTTCCCGAGATGCCCGCCAGCAGCCCCGAGAGCAAAAAGGTAAAGAGGATTACCCGATCCGTGGAAACTCCCAGCAAGCTGGCCGTGGTGGGGTTTTCCGCTACTGCTTGCATGGCCTTGCCCATTTTGGTGCGGTTGATGAGGTATAGCAGGGCCAGCAGAATCACCAGCGAGACCCCAAAGATAATCACCTGCACGGTGCGGATTTGAATGGGAAAGCTGGCGGTTCCCAAGTTGAGCGAGGGGTGTTGCTCGGCCCAGTGCCCATAAACATTAGTAGGGTAGGAGAGAATTTCCGCGCCAATCAGGTATTGCACCAGATTGACAATCACCAAGCCGGCCCCCAAGCTCGAGACCAGCGCCAACAAAGGGTCGGCTCCCCTGGCCCTCAGCGGGCGAAAGGCCACGCGCTCGAGGCCCACCGATACCAAACCCGCCAGGGCTCCGCCCAAAATAATCGCTACAGGAAAAGGTAAACCAAAGGGAAGCTGGGCTCCAGCCAGCAGCCCGGTTCCGTTATTTTGGCCCCCGATCAAAAAATAGGTGAAATAGGCTCCCAGCGTGAACACCGCTCCGTGGGCAAAGTTGATGATGCCCAGGATAGAAAACACCAGGGTATAGCCCAGCGCGAAAATGGCATAAACCGAGCCAATCGAAAGGCCGTTGACCAAACTCTGTAGCAGCAAGTCCATAGGATGCCTTTTAGGCAACAAAGGGCCATGAGGAATAACTCATACCGGCTTCACAAAGATAGTTCAAAGCTTTCTAGAGGCCCATCTTTGTGAAGCCTAGTTAACTCCCGTCGGTCGGGTTAGATACTCACCGAACGGTAAGTATCTAACCGAACTTGGTATCGCAGCCCATTGCTGGCGTTTTTGAATTACTTCAAAAACTCGAACTTGCCGTTTTTGCCGTCCGCGTCCATTTTGATTTGAGCCACATAGTTGCTTTCTTGGATGATATCGCGGTCAGGGCCAAAAGAGATTGGGCCGAGCGGGGTGTTGTACCTGCCGCTCAGGATTTGCTTCATCAGCGCCACCCGCAGTTCGGGCAAGTCCCACTGGTCGAGCTTCTTTTGTTTGTCCAAAGCCCGCAGCGCCGTCACCACCACCTGCACCCCGGCGAAGGCCTGGGCCGTGAACTGTGAGGGTTCACGTTTATAGGTGTTTTTGTATACCGTGCGGAAGGCCGCGTTGAGCGAACCCGGTGCGGTGGGTGAGTAGGCCTGGGCGATGATTACCCCGTCGCAGTATTGCTGGCAGACCGGGAACACGTTGGCGGTGTTGAGACCGTTGCCCCCAATGAGAAGTCCTTTGAACCCGGCCAGGCGCAGTTGCTTGACCAGGTTGCCACCATCCGCCGCCAGCCCCGAGATGATGATCAGGTCGGGTTTGGTTCCCAGGGCCGCGGTAACCTGGGTGGTGAAGTCGGTGTCGGTGGTCTGGAACTTCTGCACGGTGGTGATCTCGAGGCCCTGAGCTTTCACGGTGTCCTGGAAGGTTCCGGTCTCGGAGGTGGAGAAGGCATCGTTTTGGGCGTACATCACCGCTACTTTTTTGATATTGGGGTCGAGCTTGAGCGCAGCCTTAACCGCATACGGGGCCACGATAGCCACCGGGGCCGAGACACGGGTGACAAAATCGCCAATCTGGGGGATGCCCTTGGCGGTGTTGGAGGGGCCGATGACCGGCACTTTGGCTTCCACAGCAATCTTGTCGGCAGCAAAAGCCTGTTGGGAGAGCGTGGGGCCGATAATGGCCACCACTTTGTTGCGGTTAATCTGGGTCTGGAAAGCGTTAATGGCTCCAGCCTCGTCGCCCGAAGTGTCCTCGAAGTAGAGTTTGAACGGCGTACCGTTGATGCCGCCTTGGGAGTTGAAAAACTGCTCGGCAATCTGCGCACCGATTACCTGTTCGCGGCCCAGGAGCGCCACGTTTGAGGTTTGGGCCACCGAAACACCGATGGGGATAGGTATAGTAACCTTCTGAGCACTCACCGTACCCAGCATGACCAGCACTAAAATCGATAAAGCCTTCTCTCGCATAGGTTTCTCCTCATACATCACAGCCTACTTTTGGGCTGGGTATATCTTAACACACCTCCAGAAAAGTTCGGTGTGCCGGGGGTGGCTCAAAGGCCATGCAGCTATGCAAGGTCTTTTGCTGCTCGAGCCACCCTTGTATCAGATTTCCTCGTCCATACCAATAGATGCCCGCCCCAGAAGGATGGTTCTGTGCTCCGACAACTTTGGGCTTGTTGCTTGCAGCTATCCGCAAAGCGGGTCATAACGGCTTCACCAAGATAGTATTCAAAGTTAGAGGCCGATCTTTGTGAAGCCTAGTTAACTCCTGCTAGTCGGGTTATATAGTCACCGAACAGTGACTATATAACCGAACTTGGTATCCGACGCGATAGACTCATATCTATGCAATTGGATAACTTCAATTCTACCGATCTGCGCGACCCTCGAGGCTACTCGGTCAAATGGCACTATCATCCCCAGGACGTGCTGCCGTTATGGGTGGCGGACATGGACTTTCCCATCGCCCCCGAAATTACCCAGGCCCTGCTCGAGCGCCTTCAGGGGCGCATCGGCTATCCCAAACAGGCCGGAGATACCCAGCTTTTGGAGGCTATTATCGCCGAGCAGGCACAAAAGCACGGCCTGACCGGGCTAAAGCCGGAAAACCTCTGGCTTACCACCAGCGTGGTGCCGGGAATCTATGCGGCGGTGCTGGGCCTGAGCAGTCCCGGTGACGAGATTATCACCCTGACCCCGGTCTATCCACCCTTTCTGAACGCCATCAGCGACTACGGGCGGGTTCTCAAGCACAGCCCGATGCTGCGGGGGAGCACCTGGGAGATTGACTTTGAGGGGCTGGAGAAGCTGGTCACACCGGCGACCCGGATGCTGATGTTGTGCAACCCACAAAACCCCACAGGACGGGTGTTTACCCGAGACGAACTCGAGCGCCTGGCCGAGTTCGCTGTGCGCCACCGGCTGTGGGTGATGTCCGACGAACTCTGGGCCAACCTGATTTACGAGGGTCAGCACCTCCCTATCGCCTCGCTGAATGATGAAATCGCGCAGCGCAGCGTAACCCTGAGCGGCCCCTGCAAAACCTACAACACCGCCGGGCTGGGTGGCGGGGTGGCAATCAGCCACAACAAAGCCCTTCTGGAGCGCATGAAACGAGCCACAGTGGGGGTAATGGGCCACCCCAACGTGATGAGCATGGCGATGTGGCTGGCGGGAATCGAGTCGGGCCAGGGTTGGCTCCAAGAAGTGCTGGCCTATCTGCGCGATAACCGGGATTTCCTCAGCGGCTTTATCCGCACCCAGATGCCCCAAGTGGGCTACTTGGCCCCTCAAGGAACCTATCTGGCCCTGCTGGACTTTAGCGGCTTCCCCTTCGCCAAGGAGGTTTACAAGGTGATGCTCGAGCAGGCCAAGGTGGGTCTCAACGATGGCCCACCCTTCGGGCCGGGCTACCAGGGCTTTTTGCGGCTCAACTTCGCCACCAGCCGGAACATTTTGCAGGAGGCGCTCGAGCGAATTGTCAAGGTGGCGCAGTCGGTGGATTAGGAGCAGAGGGCTGAAGGCTTGAAGTCAAAACCCAAAAACACAAACTGCGTCCCGGACGGTGTTTTTTGATGAGCCAATTATGCTGTCCTGGTGTAGCTTTTGGACTCTTTGTATTTTGGCCTTGACCCTTCGGCAGGCTCAGGTCAGGTTCTCAGCTTTTAGCTTTCGGCCTTCAGCTTTTAGTGCTTTGCGTTTAGCCCTCTGCTCCTAGCTCGAGCAGTTCCCGCCCCGCCGCCGCATAGTCTTCCCAGGCCCGCTCGGCCCTGGGGTCGTTCACGTTTTGCACCAGGGTTCCGGCAACCACGGCTTTTTCATAGGCGGCGAGGCGGCAGATAGCCACGCGGAAGTGCGGAAGTCGCCTCGAGCGTAAATAATTCAAGGTGCGCAGTCCGTCGAGGGAAGGGAAGGGCGGGACAAGCGTGACCAGTGCCCGCATCGGCAAGCCCCCAAGTTCGGACATGAACTGCTCGAGGCTCACCAACGACAATGCTCCCGGCGAGGTGGGAACTACCACCAAATCGGCTTTGTCGCCATATTCCCGCAGGGTTTTGCCCTTGGGGTGGCCCCGAGTGTCAATGACCAGATGCTCGAAGCGCTTGGGACGGGCTTCTTCTGGGGTAGAAACCTCGAAAGGCAGCCCCGAACCCTGCCGCGCCCAGACCAGCGCCCCTTCGGCGGGGTCGGCATCCACCAGCAGGGTCGGCCCCCTGAGCTGTAAAAAAGCAGCCAGGTGGACGGCGGTAGTAGTCTTGCCTACTCCGCCTTTGAGCGACGTGACCAATACGCGCATAACCTGGACTCACTATACAGGCTGAATATTTTCATCTCTAACTCAGGACTATCACCATAAACATACGCAAGAATACCCTCATGCGAGGGTTATGGCTGTTAGTCGTCACGGGTGGTCTGGGTCTGGCCCACAATGCTCCGGCCCTGCCGGATTCAAAAATCGCCCCACCTGCGGCCCAGTTTGGCCTGCCCTTTGCGGGGGAGCCGGGACCGACCACCTGGCTTTTAGGCCAGCCCTACGGCAACACCATCGGGGCCTATCGGCAGCGCCGAAGCACCTATGGGGCTATCCAGGGGATCCATTTCGGGATGGATTTTTCTGCCCCCTGCGGCACTCCGGTGCGGGCTATTGCCGATGGGGTAGTAGTAGACGTGGACGGGCCGCACGGCTCTCCCCCGCACAATCTGGTCATTGACCACGGCAATGGGCTGGCCAGCCTCTACGGGCATCTGCTCGAGCGCCCTAGCATCCGGGTGGGAACCCAGGTCAAGCGCGGGCAGATTGTGGCTAAATCCGGCGACTCGCAGTTTACCTGTGTCTCCGCACCGCACCTGCACCTAGAAATCCGTGACAGCTCGCACCAGCGACTATTCAACCCACAGCTCTATATCGCCGCCGACTGGGATACCCTGGCCCTGGCCGGGTTTGGCCGCACCTTCGAGCGCGACCTGTCCGACCCCCGCAAGTGGCAACAGCCCGACCAACAACCTCAAGCCCGGCGGGGCGCGGCTCTGCTGGCAAACTTCGCTCGCCCCTGGCCGCCCGAACCGCGCAGCAGTGCCAGCTATCTGTCTTTTGGCAGTTTTCCCGGCTTGCCCAAGCCCACCAGCACCCTCGAGCCTGCTGCCTACACCTCGAGGCTGCGCCGCCTGACGAGTGGGGGCTGCTGCGTAGACCCGCGCTGGAGCCCAGATAGCCGTACGGTTTTGTTCATAGACCACCCCAATGCCTCGAGCCAGACGGCTTATTATGGTGTTTCCGTGGCCCAACCCGCCACGCCCAAAGCCTATCTGCCGGTGGCTTATTTTTCCCCTGATTTCAGCTATGCCCAGCTTCCCGGCAGCCCCAGCCGCTTCCAGCGCCTCTCCGATGACAAAGCCTTCAGCCTCGAGACCGATGGCAGCCCGGTCTTGTGGGCTCCAGGTGAGGCCCAGATGGCCTGGACGGTGAGCGCTAGCCGGGGCAATTTCGACGTGCGCGAGGGGCAGGTCTGGGTGGCCTCCCCCGGCAGTCAGGCCCGTAGGGTGGCGACGGTGTACGGTGGCGGTTTGGTGGGCTGGCTAGACCGGGAAACCTTGTTGCTCTCGGGCAAACCAGACCCCAAAGACCCCCTGCGCAGCCTCGAGACCCTCAATATTTCCACCGGCAAGCGTCAGGTGTTAGCCCAGGCCCTGGGTTTTCGCAGCGTGAAGATCAGCCCCGATGGAAGCCACATCGCCTACTACGTGGCCTTCGATAAACCCGAGCGCACCGGAATGTGGCTGATGTCCACAGATGGGCACAAGCAAAAGCTCGAGTGGTTTGGCTCGTACCGTTGGCGAGACCCTAAACGGCTGGTCTATATTGCCCTCGAGCCCGCAAAAACCCATTTTCTACGGGAATACAACCTCGAGACCGGACAGTCCAGGGTCTTGCGCGACCTGGGCAAGGTCAGCAACGACGACTGGCAGGCTTCGCCAGACGGCTCCAAGGTGGTGTTCGTCAACGCCACCGACCGCAACTTGTGGGTGGCAGAGTTGCCTAACTAAGTCGCTCCATGATGAGGTTACCGGGGAGGATATTTTGCCACCCCCTCCAGGTTAGCCGCAGAGCGGCTATGCGCTGTGCGCATCTCCCCTCCTTCTCTCAGTCGGGGTAAGTCTTGCAGACTTACCCTGGAGAAACTTAGTCAGCGTGAGCTGATTCGTAGATTGCAGGTGCTAGGTTTCGAGGGGCCATTCCCCGGTAAGCGTCATCAGCGGATGGTTCGGGGGAACGTGCGTGTACCTATTCCCAACCCGCACGAGGGCGATATAGGCCCCAACCTGCTCGTGGTGATTCTGCGCCAAGCCGGGGTAGGCCGCGAAGAATGGGAAGGCGCGGGGGAATAGAATCTAATCGTATGGGTTTGCTTACCGATTATCTAGCCGCCGCCCTCAAGTCCGCTCAGTACCGCCCCGGCGAAGGGGGCTTCCTCGAGGTCACTGTCCCCGATGTCACCGGTCTGCTGGTGCGCGGGCGCAGCTTCGAGGAGTGCCGCGAACGCCTCCAGGACGAACTCGAGCTGTGGCTCAGCAAAAGCCTACTGGCCCACCAGCCCTTGCCCGAACTCAGCGGGGCCGGTACACAGTTGCAGCAGCTCGCCCTCGAGACTACTCCGTCCACCAACCCCACCGAGCAAATCATCCTCAAGACCGTGCGCACCATCCTAGAGGAAGTTCGCTCCCAGCGCCGGGGAAGTCGCCTGGAGGAGCGCTCCCAGCCTCAGGCCCAGCAGTCGCGCCCCGAGGGTAGTCGCATTGTGACGGGCGATCCACGCCGTCCAGAACCCAAGCGTACTTCGGTGCGGGTCTCGGATTACGTGAGCGAAGCGGGCTTGAGCCTCCAACTCAGCCGCAACGGCAGTAATGAGGTCGAGGAGAAGACATTGGAGCGCGTGAGCAGCTTCCTGGGCGAGCGTTTCGGTTCGCTCGAGGGGCTCTACGAAAAGCTCAAGGTCGCGGCCACCAAAGGCGGCGGGGAGTTCCAATATTCGCTGGCCTCGAGCAGCCAAAACGACATCGGCATCGTCACCCAGTTCTGCACCATCCTGAAGGAGACTGGCTTTCTCAAGACCTACACCTATAGCTCTAAACAGCGCCGGGTCTATGGGCGGCTCACTGCCGAGGGCAAGCTGAACAACTTCCTCACCGGTGGCTGGCTCGAGCGCTACTCCAAGAGTGTGGTGCAACTGGCCCTCAGGCGGCGCAACCTGCCGCACGACCTGCTTGCCAACCCGGTGCTGGTCTACCCCAACGGCGACCGCTTCGAGATAGACCTGATGGCACGCACGCCGAGCAAATTTCTGATGGTCGAGTGCAAGACCGGTAACTACGATGTGGCCCTGGAACGCCATCAACGCATCGCCCAGGATTTGCGTATCCCGGCCAAGCAAGTTTTGTACGTGCTGCTAAGCGTCCCCGAACAGGTTCTGGACGAACTCGAGAACCAGTGGGGTTTCACCTTTGCTAACGAGAAGACCCTCGAGGCCGAGCTGGAAAAGCTCCTGGCTTGAACTGGTTTTTAGGGCAGTTTCAACAAATATCACTGGGACAGTAGATAGCCCGCGCGGCTGAAGAAGCCTCGTGCATCAGCGGCGGTGATGGCTTGGAAGGCTGAGCCGATGGCGAGGTCAAGCAACTCACGGGAGCGGGCTTTAGCCTGACGGACGAGGGTTTTGAGCTTGTTGAAAACGCCTTCAATGGGGTTGGGCCAAGCAGATGTGCCTCCGGGGTCGGAGGCACGCTTGTCTGCGTGAGGTCTGGAGAATAGACAGGCATGTGCAGTACCGAGCATCCCACGGCCTCAATCATTCCTAGGGCCGTGGGGCTGTAATGAACCTTGAGGTTGTCCATCACCACCGTCTGACCGGGTTTGAGGGTAGGCAACGTGCTGTACATAAGCGTCGAAGGCCAGGGTATCCAGGCCGCCTTTGAGGGTCATAGCCGAGGTCATCCCCGCTACGGTCAAGCTAGCAATCAGCGTGAGGTTGCTGCCCCGGTTACGGGGGACTTCGCCATAGGCCCGCTGCCCACTCGGAGCGCGGGCGTACAGCGGGGTCATGGCAATATGCGTACCCGACTCATCCAGGAACACCCAATCCTGCACCGGCTCGGCTTGATACTGCTCGCGCCAGTGTTGTCGTTCTAGCTCATCGCGTTCAATGGCTTTGAAGGTCTTTTTTTTCTCATCAACTTAGCCCGCTTCAAGGCCGTGTGCATGGTGGCGATACCCACCTTCACTCCTGTCGTCTGTTCCCAGCGTTCACAGTGTTGCGCCAAGGTGTCATCGCTATGCGATTCAACCTGGGCTTTGAGCGAGTTTTCGTGCTCAGCAGTAATCTTGCGGGGTCTGCCGGGTGGAGGCTCAGCTCGGGCTTTGCCACTACGCTCAAACGCCTTCACCCATGCCCGCACCGTCTCCTCATGCACCTTGAACAGCCGCGCCGCTGCCGCTTTATTTCGGTGCTCTGCCACGTAGCTCAGCACTCGCTCCCGCAGGTCTTTGGAATACGCCATTCTACATCTACCCCAAGACTTTTTCCTGAAACCGCCCTAGGAGCCGAACCAGAGAAATACAGCCCTACCTCGCCGTCCCACGAAACTCGGCCTGGATACGGTTTTCCACTACTTTGGCTAGATCGCTGTCGCTCGAGGCCAGCAAGTAGCTATAAGCCGCAGGCGCGTAGCTGACGTTGCTGGTGAGCCACAAAGCCAGCGCAGCCTCGTGCGAGTTGGTGGGTGTGACCTCACTCTCGAGCCTCACCCAGCGCACCGGAGCCGCATATACGACCACGCCCGAGGCGTTTTGCACCTCTATGCTCGAGGCCAGTTTAAGCTTGTCCACAGGCAAGACGAAGAGCCCGTTCCCGTCACTGCTCAAGCTCATTAGCTCTTTCTTGGAGGCCTTAATCAGGCGTAGGCTCTGGCCCTCGGCAATCGGCAGGCTGAGCGTAGCCAGGCTGTAGTCGGCGGGCAGATACAGTGCTGGGGCACTCCCCTCCGCGCCGCGACTCTTGGCCTCTTTCACGAAGGCTTTCTCGGCTTCTTTTTTGCAGACCCCGATATCCTGGCAGCCCGCCATCAGGTTGTCCCAGAAACTTTTGGGCTTGGCTAGCTCGAAACACGAGGCTCCGGGGCTTTGCAGGATATAGGCTTTTACCCCATAGGAGAGCTTGCCTTTGCCTTCAGTCACGCATAGCCGGTCGCCTGCGTCCAGGCTCAGGTTGAGGGCTGCTCCACCGCTGCGGTTGTAGCTCTGCGCACTCCCATCGCTGCGCACCACCTGGGCCTTGCCATATAGCTCGAGCTTGGCCTGCCCGGCCAGCGCGAAGGAGCCCAGCAGGAAGCCCATAGCCCATAGCCCATAGCCCATGGCCCATTGTCCCGACTTAAGGCTTAGCCTCCGGTGCTTGATGTTCGACGTGTCCTGTCTCATGCTTTTTACCTCCGCTAAAAGGTTTCAAGGCCAGCATTCCCAGTTGGAAAGCCAGGATGGGAAACAGATAGTCCAGGAAGTGTCCATAGTATTGCAGCACCAGCACCCCGGCAAAAAACAAAAACCAGGCCGCAATGGCGGTTTCGATCAGGGCCTGGGTGAAGTCGCGGAAACGGCTGGCCCGCAATAGCCCGTCGGTGATGGTATAGGTCAGCCACAAGGCCACAAATACCAGAACCGCCACCACCAGCAGCAGCGGCCCCCAGCCCAGCACCTCGGAAAAATGCCGATAGGTTGCCAGGGTCATCAAGGCACTCAGGTGAATATCAATGCCCTGCAAGGCTCCAACCGGCGTGAAGTGGGCATCGTCTGAAACCGGATAGGTGCGGCCTACCAGAAAAAGTGCCCCCTCGGTCTGGGGCGACTTCGCCAGGGTATCGGCCAGCAGCTCGTTGCCACTAATGACCACCAGACCGGGCCAGAGCTGGGTGCCCTCGGTATCTGGCCCATAGCGGCGCACCTGGCGGAACACGATACGCTTGCCATCTTGGCTGCCCTGGCCCAAGTTGCGGCATCTGGCCTGATCCAGCCCGGCCCCCAGGCAGTACAGTGCCAGCGAGGCTGCCAGGGGTTGCCCACTGCGAGGGCGGGGAACCCAGCGGGCTTGTCCATCGCCGTCGTAGAGGATCTGCGCAGCGACCTGCTCGAGCCTGGGGCTGACCTGGGCCAAGGGCAGACCCATCACCTGGGGGTCGGGCAGCAGCAGGAGAGAGGAGACCTGTCGTAAGGTCTGCAATAGCTGCTGGTCGCCCGCTGAGCGCACCCCGCCCTCGTTGCTGGGCTGGCTGAGGTCGAAGTCCAGGAAAACCGCTTTGGGACGATACTCCATCAGCTTTTGCAGCAGCCGCGCCATCTGGCCCCGATTGAAGACGTAGCCCTCAGGGCTGAGTTGCTGCACGCTGGCCTGGTCGAGGTCTACCAGAATCACCAGGGGAAAGCCCCTGGCCGGTCTGGGGGCGGGCCAGGGGTACACGAAGCGGGTGAGCTGGTCGAGGGCGGTTCCTTGGGGCGACTTGATGATTACCGAGAATGGCCCTAGCCAGCCCCTCGAGAGCACCAGCGAAAGCACCAGCATGGTCAGAACCACCAGCAGGGTTCGCCTCAGAGCTTTGCGGGCATGGGGCGAGAGCCGGACTCGGCGGGGCGGCGGGTTTTGGGCTTGGGGGGTTCTGCTATTCACGTATAGGCTCGCATGATTATAAAAATCGGCTAAACCGATGGCCTGCCGTTTCTACATCTTGTGCCTTAACCTTAGCAATGATACTAGCATTAGTGCCCTTCTGGACGCAACAACAAAAGGTGAAAAAGCCTTCCCCACCGTGCTATACTACAAATCCATCCCTTTTACCGGGTTAACGCCGTCTCCCACGTCGCTTAGCAAGTTCTCACCTCGTTTTCACGGTAAGACCGGGGATAGGAGTGCAACACACCCGGGGAACCCCGATGCAGTGGCGATTAGGGCCTACAACGCTGCCCTGGCTAGTGTCAGGGGTGGTGTTATGCGGGCTGGTCTGGGGACAAGACCTTAACAAAACCCTATCCACCCCTCAGACCTATGCCCTGGTTATCGGGATTAATAACTACCGGCCCTATCCTGAAACCCCCGCCCTGCCCCCGCTCAACTTTGCCGAGAGCGATGCTAGAAAGATGGCCCAAGCCCTGCGCGACCCCAGCGAGGGGCGGGTGAGCAAAGTGCGTCTGCTGCTGGATACCGATGCCAGTAAGACCGCCATCGAGGCCGAACTGCGCGACCTTTCGCGCCGCCTCACGACGGCAGATACCCTGGTTGTCTATTACTCCGGCCACGGGATGCCCAACAGCCAGGGCCAGCCCTCGATGATGCCCAGCGATGCCAAAACCAACGACGAGGAAACCTGGCTGCCCCTCGAGGAGGTTCAGAGCCTGGTGAAAACCCATAGTGGGGGCAAGGGCCGCCTGATTCTGATTGTGGATGCTTGTTTTAGCGGGCGTTCGCAGCCGGGTTCGCGCAGCTTCACCTTGCCTGGGCGTAAGGACGTACCCAAGCCCCAAACCCCCACACCCAGCGGTCAGGATGTGGTGCTGGCTTCCTCCTCGGATACCCAGCCCAGTTGGGAAGACAGCGATTTGGGCGGCGGGGTCTTTACCACCTATTTGCTCGAGGCCATGTCTGGCAAGGGCGATGCTAACGGCGATGGGGTGGTGACGGTGGGTGAAGCCTATGCCTACGCTGCACGAAAAGTCGAGGAATTCGCTTTGCGCAAGGGCAATGCCCAGACCCCCAAGCTCTACGGCCCACAGGATTATCCCCTGGCCCTCAACCCCATTGCCGCAGGCAAGAGCCGCATCGCGTCCCTCAAGGTGGAAGGGTATATCAGTGGGACTCAGTTCGATGCGCTGGCGGCCTGGGTAGATGGCCCCAAACAGCCCGAAGACCTCAGGTTTTACCTCTCGGGCTACCTTACCAACACCCAGTTTATCTACCTCGTAGAAGCCGGGGCCATTCCCAATGTGCCTTCGACCCTCAAGACCGACTGGCGTTTACGCCGATTGGGTTCGCTGCGCGAGGCCAAGAAAATACGCCTCGAGCAGTTCTGGGTACTCAGCGCGATGATCGAAGCCGGGAAAGCCCCCTCCGACCTGAGCGAGTATCTGCGGGGCAGGCTTAAAGAAGCCAACTTCTTGCAGCGCCTCAACGCCGGAGCGGTGCGGGGAGTACCCAGATAAGCTGCCCGAGCATTTGTGGCCCTTCTCCCTATAGCCGGTGGGGTGGGTCTAGAAATCCCCCCATCCAGCCCCGATCCGGCTTTGCACCATGAGCTTGGCAAGGTTTTTTCACCCCCTTTAGTAACAGGCTTTTATCACGAGCGAGTACAAATGGGTGTTCGCCTTGCTTTTCCCCAACCTGGCCTCGACTACGCCCGCTTAGGCGCATTGCGGGGCACGGGGCTGATTATCGCCGCTTTCGCTATTTTCGCCGCTACTCATGACAGCAAAAAGGAACTGGGTGCGGTCTTTCTAAGCGGGTGGACGGCCCTATTCTTTCTGAAAACCGCTCTAGAGTACGCGAGAGACATACTGCCCCCTACCCATAAATCGGGACTTGGAAGGACTTAGGGAGGCTACCAGGAGGGGGACTACACCTTATACCCAGTCATGATAAAAGCCTGTTACTAAGGGGGCAGGGGGATTGATATCTGTAGTTCTAAGGGGCGAAGGAAATATATTTCTATATGAAGTCGGTTTTTAAGCGAGCGGATTCAGAACCCAGTGATTTTTTGCGTGGTCAGGCCCACCAGGGTCAGCGCGGCGAAGTAGAACAGGGCCGAGCCACCAATTACTTCCACGCTGCTCCAGTTATTGCGGCCAAACATTCTCTCACCGATAAACAGCGTTGGGTAGGCGTACATCACCACGAAAGAGGCCAACTTGCCGCCGGTGGTGTGTTGAAACTTGTCGTTGACCGCTTCGTTGAGGGTTTGGCGCTCGAACTCGCTCAGGCCGTCGTAACTGCGTCCGTCTAGCTCGAGGTACAAAAGCCGCAAGTGCATACCGTTCATGGCTTTGTGGGCGAGAAAGGCGGCCACCGCCAACAGTACGGAAATCAGGAGGGGAGCTAACAAGGTGCTCATCAGGGATGAGTATATTCGGGTTTTGCGGCCCTTCCGGTGACGAACAACCCGGCTCTGTGAGCCTGGCGTTACGGCTGGGCCGGAGGCTTGGGACCAAGGTCGAGGCCGTTGTATTTTTTCCGGCTAGCCTCAAAGCCCTCAAGTATCCAAGTTTGCACGGCCTCGGCGCAGGTTTCGACCACTTCCTCCATCACCGAAATCAACTCCGGTCGAAAATCACTCAGCACCCAGCTTGCTCCCTCCTCCGGGTTGGGGGGCTTGCCGATGCCTATGCGTAGCCGGTGAAAAGCCTGGCTGCTAAGATGTGCCGATATGGACTCGAGACCGTAGTTCCCAGCGTTCCCACCCCCAGCCTTGAAACGCAGTTTTCCGGGGGGCAAATCCAACTCGTCGTGGACGACCAAAATGCGCTCAGGGGGAATTTTGTAATAGCGGCTGAAGGGGGCTACAGCTTCCCCGGTGGCGTTGTAAAAGGTGGTTGGCTTCATCAGCCAGCCCGAAACCTCACCCAGCTTGAACTCTGCCACCAAAGCCTGGCCTTTGGGACGAAAATCCTGTCCCAACTTGTCCAGCACCCAAAACCCCAGGTTGTGCTTGGTACGGGCGTACTGGAGGCCGGGATTGCCTTGTCCGACGATAAGAAACATATCTGGCTAAAAGCTGAAGGCCGAAAGCCGGGACTGCCCTCAGCCTTCGGCCCTCGGCACCAAACTTCAAACCTTTTCTTCCTCGATCTTGCCCTTCTTGATGACCTCCACCTCGGCAGGGGCCGCTGCCACCTCGGCGACGAGCTTCTCGGCATCTTCGGGTGGAACAATGGCAACCACCGTATCCCCAGCGTTCATAGCCAGAACTACGCCTTCAGGCAGCTTCAGGTCAGACATATGCAAGCTGCCACCGATGTTCAGCTCGGTTACGTCTACCTCGATGGCCTCGGGGATGTTCTTGGGCGAAACCTTGACCTGAACGTCGTTGTGGACGAGCTGGAGCACCCCACCCAGGCGTTGCCCGGCGGAGGTTCCTACGATCTTGATCGGTACGTACATCACCACCGGCTCGTCGGAGAGGGCGTAGAAGTCTACATGGTCAGGGCGGCGGCGGCGCTTGTCGAGGTTGATCTGGCGCACCAGGGTGTCCACAGTCTGACCATTCTCGAGTTCCAAAGTAATGACGTGGTGAATCCCCGCGCCCAGGAACACCTTGTTGAATTCCTTGAGGTCTACGACCACTTTTTGATTCTCTTTGCGGTTGTACACGATGCCAGGCAGTTTGCCTGCGTCGCGCAGAGCACCGGGGTTTTCACTCCCACGGGTTTGGGCCTTGATACGGTATTCCATTTGGTTTCCTCCGAAGCAGGGGGATGCGTCCCTTGGTAAGCCGATCTGAGTTGAACCGGCGTGACACAAGCCTTACGAGTGTATCACAGGGGATAGGGAGGGTACAGGGGCCCTGGGAGGGGCTAAAAGTGGGGGACTGGAAGTTAGATACCAGAGTTCAAAAACCAAATTCGCGTCCTGTACGCCGTTCCTGGGTAGGTTAATTATCCCAAGCCTGATTGAGGTTTGCTGGTTTAGACCAACGCCCTAGCCTCAACTCTCAGCCTCTTGCCGCTCAGGCTATAATGCTACGCATGAAGATTGGCGCGCTGCTCGAGACCAAAGAGCCAATCTTTTCCTTCGAGTTTTTCCCTCCCAAAAACCCCAAGGAAGAGGCTCGGCTGTTTCAGACTATCGCCGAGCTGCGCCCCTTGAAACCCGCTTTCGTGTCCATGACTTACGGAGCCGGGGGCAGTGGGGGACGTTCGGTGGAATGGGTGAGGCGCATCCAGAACCAGGTGGGCCTCACCGCGATGGCCCACCTGACCTGTGGGGGAAATACCAAAGATGCGCTCGAGTCCACCCTGCTCAGCTTAGAAAAATCAGGTGTACAAAACATCATGGCGGTGCGGGGCGACCCACCCCAGGATGCCCCGCAATTCCAGGCCGTGGCGGGGGGTTTTCGCTATGCCTCGGAGCTGGTCGCCTTCATTCGGGAACGCTTCGGTGACATCTTTTCGGTGGCAGGCGGCGGATACCCCGAGGGACACATCGAAAACCCCAGCCTCGAGTCCGACCTGCGCTATCTCAAAGCCAAAGTAGATGCCGGGCTGGACTTCATCGTGACCAACTTGTTCTTCAACAATGCCCTCTACTTCGGCTTTGTCGAGCGTGCCCGCAAAATTGGCATCCAGGTGCCGATTCTCCCCGGTCTAATGCCCATCACCAACCTGGGCCAGATTCGCCGCTTTATGGACTTGTGTGGAGCCAGTATTCCGGGGCCGCTCTTGTCGAGGCTCGAGCAAGCCAAGGATCCCCAGAGTCTGTTGGAAATTGGGGTCGAGCACACCACCCGCCAGGCTGCTGAGCTGCTCGAGGCCGGGGTTCCCGGCATTCACTTCTACACCCTCAACAAATCCCCTGCTACCCGGATGGTCATGCTCAACCTGGCTCAGGTTTCACGAATGTGAGGATAAAGATAGGCCATCTGGGCATTCTGGGAGCATAATTGCCCACATGTCGAGCTTGCATGGGAAAGTCTATATTCTTACTGGCGGCGCTGGAGCCATTGCCGGGGCCATAGCCAAGTCGTTTACGGGGGCCGGGGCCAAACTAGCCCTGGTGGATTCCCATGCCGGAGCCGCCGATGAGCGGGCCAGGGAACTCGGAGGAATGAGCTTTATCGCCAACCTCACCCGCTATCCTGACGCTGAAGCCTTGGTGCGCCAGGTCAAAGGAAAGATGGGCCGTCTGGATGGCTTGATTCATACGGTTGGAGGCTTTGCCTCCTCACCAATTAAAGACAGCGACCCCGCTCTATACGACAAGATGTTCGACCTTAATATGCGAACCCTGTTCTACATGACCAGGGCGGTTATCCCCGAGCTATTGGCGCAGAAAGAGGGCTTTATTGCCGGTATCGCTGCCAGCGCTGCATGGAATGGGGTTGGCGCTGGGATTGCTCTGTACGCAGCGGCTAAAGCCGCAGTAGCGACCTATCTGCGCTCCTTGGATGCGGAGCTAAAAGGCACCGAGATTGGGGTGACGATAGTGTATCCGATGGGAACCGTAGACACCCCGGCCAACCGCAAGGATATGCCCGATACCGACCCCATGACTTGGATTAACCCCGCCGAAATTGGGGAATCGCTGGTATATGCCGCCAGCCGCAGCCCCCAAGGAAGGGTGCTCGAGCTGCCCATCTTTCCACCGCGTTGAGCAAATGCTACCGTGAGATTGTACATCGTTTGGGTACGGTCAATCGTCTTGTTGAACTCCACCGCTCCGTAATAGCCGCCCTTCTCACGGACTTTATCGCCCACGTGCAGCTTCCCGGCCAACACCCAGCCTTTATTCATCATGAAGGGGTGTTCTGGAGTGGTTTCTATAAGCTCCCGCTTGTTGTTATGGGTTTTGAGGGTAAGGTAGGTGACTTTGGGGTCTAACTTCTTATGCGTGGCGGTGACGGTATAGCTGCCCTGGGCCTGGGTCTGCTGGTTGAAGGCCAGGACATTGCTGCCGATACCTAAAGTGGAAATCTTAGCGAATCGCTCAGCTAATGAAGCTGCAACTCTACCCCCAATCCTGAGAGCTAGCATACGCGCCAGCTTTATTCCTAATTGCCCCAAAACAACATCCTCTGGGCCAGGCACCAGCAGGGCAAGAGCGACCATACCCACCAGTTCAATATTTTGTGTGAAATTTGGATCAACCTTAGCAGCAAGAGTTGAGGTCATGTCGGTCAAACGCAAGAGGGCCCTCGCATCATCTACGAAACCAGTCCCGACCCGCCTCTTGAGCCCGTCTATACCCTTTGCTAGACGCTCTAAATTGTTTGAGCGTGTAGACGGGTTGGCCAGAAGACGCACAATGTTAGCCAGGTACTCGCGCTGTCTCTCAGGGGTCAGATCCCAGAGCCTACCAAACTTATCGTCGGTAACAAGAGAAGCGGCTATGCGCAGATTGGCACGATCGGCATCGCTCAAGCCACTATTTTGGTAACGTCGTTAGCAATAGCCAGCAGGGTTGTAACGGATTCCTTAACTTGCTTGCCAAGCGATGGGGCTTGATCACCACCCAATTGGTTTTTCTGGTCGTCCGTTTTCCTATTTGCTGCCTGGTGCGGGTTGTGCGGGGTTTGGGTGGTACAGTCGTTGATGTCATAGCATGATCCTGCTCCGTGGGGTTCCATGACCTGTACGCCGTGTTTGGCCTTCGGCTTCCAGCCTGGCGGGGTTGGGAGCCGTCACCAACTGTAGCGATACCGCTTGCATGCTGCTGGGTAGAGGGCTCTTCTGGGGGGCCTGGAACTGGGTTCCTGAGACCTCCGGGCGGTTTTGTATGAGGTTTGCTTTGCCGGTGGGGCCGAGTGTTCCCACGGTGGCGATGGTGCCTGCGGTCTGGCCTTGGCCTAGACCTGGGGGAACTATCTTTGTGCTGGTTGTACGGCCATAATCTTAGGAACCATGGACAACCCCAAAGTTTCCCTGCGCACCGAACTCGGTGAGCTTGTGCTCGAGGTTTATGCTGCCCAAACCCCCCTTACCGCCGCCAACTTTCTGCGCTATGTAGACCAAGGCCGCTATACAGGGGCTTCTTTTTATCGGGCTGTTCGACCCGATAACCAGCCCCAGAGTCCGGTCAAAATCGAGGTCATCCAGGGGGGTTTGGGCATGGGCGAGCATCCAGCCAAACTCCCCCCGATTGCCCACGAGACCACCGCGCAAACTGGTCTGCGGCATCTGGACGGTACTATCTCGATGTCGCGTCTGGAGCCAGACAGTGCGTCCTCAGAGTTTTTCATCTGTATTGGTGATCAGCCCGAACTCGATTTCGGTGGGAAAAGAAACCCGGATGGACAGGGCTTTGCGGCCTTTGGGAAAGTCCTCTCGGGGATGGATGTGGTGCGGGCTATCCAGGTCAGGCCCAGTGGCGGTGACACCCCGCCAGTACAAGGCCAATGGTTGCTCGAGCCAGTGGCAATACTCGAGGTACGCCGGGTGTCCCCAACCTTCGGGCAAACCACGCCCCGACTTGGTTAAGGTGAAGCATGCGGTTACTCTGGGTTTTGCCCCCGATACTGATGGCCTGCTCGAGCCCATCGGTGAATCTTCAACCCCCTTCCACTAATCCCGGCTCCTGCAGCTTTTTCCCAGCCAACAACATCTGGAACACCCCGGTAGACACCCTTCCCCTAGACCCCAACTCCTCGGCCTACATCCAGACCATCGGGGCCAGCCTCAAGCTCCACCCCGACTTTGGCTCCGGGCTATATAACGGCGCTCCTATAGGCATTCCTTATGCCACCGTGCCGGGCAGCCAAGCCAGGGTACAGGTGACGTTTGAGTATGCCAGCGAAAGCGACCCTGGCCCTTATCCCATTCCTGCCACCGTACCCATCGAGGGCGGCTCGAGCAGTACCGCAGACCGCCACGTGCTGCTGGTAGACCGCGACAACTGTGTCCTGTACGAACTCTATGCAGCCTATCCAAATCCTGGGGGCTCTTGGAGAGCTGGCTCAGGGGCCATTTTCGACTTGCGCTCCAATACCTTGCGTCCCGATACCTGGACTTCCGCCGATGCCGCTGGGCTGCCCATTTTGCCAGGGTTGGTGCGCTATGACGAGGTAGCCTCGGGAGCTATCCATCACGCCATCCGTTTTACCGCCCCCCAGACCCGCAACACCTATGTCTGGCCTGCCCGCCACCAGGCTTCCAGTCTTAGCGGTAGTCAGTATCCCCCTATGGGCCAGCGCTTTCGGCTAAAAGCCAGCTACGACCTCTCGAGCTTTGACCCCCAGGTGCAGGTAATTCTGCGGGCCATGAAAAAATACGGCCTCATCCTGGCCGACAATGGCTCGAGCTGGTATATCAGCGGCGCACCCGATGCACGCTGGAACAACGACGTGCTGGTCGGGCAGTTTGCCAAGATACCTGGCTCGGCCTTGGAGGCGGTGGATGTCTCCTCGCTACAAGTGAGCCCAAATTCCGGTGAGGCCCGGTAGAAATAGCTAGCCTCGAGCTTTGGTCAATCCGAGGCCACCGGGCTTGCCACGGGTGGGGGTTCGGTTCTCGAGGATAGCGTGCGCGGCCAGGGAAATCGCATGAGGTAAAGGGTTGCCAGTAGCGTCAGTAGGCCCATCGTTGCCACACCCCACCTCACCCCGAAGTGCTCCATCAAAAGCCCCGACAAATAGGCTCCCGGTGGCCCTGAACCCAGCAGCACCATCGAATACACCGACATCACCCGGCCCCGGATATGGTCGGGAGTGATGAGCTGCACGGTGGTGTTGGAGTTGATGTTGGTGGTAATCATGCCCAGCCCGGCTATCCCCAGCACCACCGCCACCCAAACTGGGGCCAGCGGAAATACCAAGAACATCAGCGCGACCCCCAGGATAATGCTGCCCCACACCGCCCGCAGGGGCCGTGCGCCTGAGCCCAAAGCCTGGATTATCGCAGCCACAATGGAGCCCAGCCCCACTGCTGCCATCAAGAAGCCGTAACCCTGAGCCTGAAGCCCCAGTTGCAGCTTGGAATATACCGGGACGATGGTGGAGAAGTTCATCCCGAACAGGCTGGAAAGGCCGATGAGCCAGATTACCCGGCGCAGCAGGGGTTCCCTCCACACGAAGCGCAGGCCCTCGAGGGCGTGCCCCACGGCGCTACCCGACTTGATTTGTGGGGGCAGGGGGGGAATCCCCCGCAAGACCAGCAGCAGCGGTACAAACGACAGGGCATTGGCAAAATAGCTCCAGCCCAGGCCAAACTTGGCGATCAAGATGCCCGCTATGGCTGGGCCGATGACCCGACTGGTATTGAAGGCAAAGGAATTAATTGCGATGGCCCCCGGATAGCGCTCCCGGCCCGCCAGCTCCACCGTAAAAGCCTGCCGCACCGGCAGGTCTACGGCGTTGAAGATGCCGTATAGAAAAGCGAAAACCAACACCTGTTCGTAGCGCACGGTGTGGCTGATGATCAGCACCGACATCAGCAGGGCCAAAAGCCCCATTCCGCCCTGGGTGATAAACATCAGGTTGCGCCGACTGTAGCGGTCAGACAGCACCCCCGCAGGCAGCGAGAATAGCAGCGAGGGTAGGAATTGCAGGGCCACCACCAAGCCCAAGCGCTCGGCACTCCCGCTAAGCTCGAGCACCAGCCAACCCTGAGTAGCCGCTTGCATCCAACTGCCGAGCTGGGAAAGAAATTGGGCAATCCAATAGTTACGGTATTTGGGGTCACGCAGCAACGCTAATGACAGCACTAAGTCATCATACTGCCAACTGACCCGCGGGTCAGGGCTGGATGACAAGCTCGAGGCCCTATACCGCTCGCCGTTCTACCCATATAATCCCCATCACAGCCAAATCTGTGGAGGTGCTGAATGAGACGAATCCTAATCGGTTTGATGGTGATGTTGTTAGGTCTGGCGGTGGCCCAGAAGCCTCGAGTGGTTATCCCTACGGGCTCTACGGGCGGGGTGTTTTTCTTCTACGGGCAGGCTATCGCCAAGCTGCTGAGCGAGGCAGGGGTAGCCGATACCACCGCCCAGCAGACCGGCGGTTCGTATGACAACCTGCTGCTGCTGCGCGACCGCACCGACCCCAGTGCCAACACCTACTACTGTGCCCTCACCACCACCGATGCCGCGCTGGTCACTTACAACGGTAGCGAGCCCCGCTTCAAGGAGAAAAAGGCTGACAATCAGCGCATCCTCTTCTATATGTATCCCAGCCTGATTCACATTGTCACTACCAACCAATCCGGCATCAAAGTGATCCAGGATATGAAGGGCAAACGTGTCTCTACCGGTCAACCGGGTTCTTCCACCGAAAACCTGGCCTTGCTGGTGCTCGAGGGCGCGGGAGTAAATCCCAGCAGCTTTGCCAAGCGTGAGCGTTTGCCTGCTGCCGAGTCGGCCCAGGCTTTGGGCGAGGGCACTATAGATGCCTATTTCTGGGTCGGCGGAGTGCCAACCAGCAGTGTGGTGGACGTGGGTCAGAACCTAGCTCGCAGTGGCAAGCACTTGGTTTTGGTTCCCGTCACCGCCAGCAGCACCACCGCGCAACTTTTGCTCAAGCGTTTTCCCGGCATCTTGAGCACCGGCAGCGTGCCTAAGGCGGTCTACAACACCCCAACCAATACCCCCGCCCTCTTTACCGGCAATGTCTTTGTCTGCCCGGCTTCGATGCCCGATGAGCTGGCGTATGGCATCACCAAGGCGGTCTTTGCTGGCCTGCAAACCCTGCAAACCGCAACCGCTGCGGCTAGGGATACCACCCTCAAGGCTTCCGCTGATCTCTACAATGCCAAGACCATCATTCCCTTCCACCCTGGTGCGATCAAATACCTCAAGGAAGCGGGCGCGATTAAGTAGGGTTACGAAAGGCGAGGTGAAAAAGTCAAAAGGGTGAAAGGTGAAAAGGGGGTCACGACCCTGGTCTTTTACTTTTGACCTTTTCCGCTTTTCACCTTTTTGCCTTGGCTTAAGCCTGTGAAGGAACGAATGGAGATAGGGGCTCACGATACAAAAAAATCCCCGCTGGGGCGGTTCACCTGGGTAGTTTTGCTGGTGGCTGCGCTGTACAGCATCTATCTGGTCATCCACCCTTTTACACCGCTTTCCAAGCTCAGCATCTCCTTTTTGGATACGGTACAGCTCGAGAGGGCCACCCATGTTTTTTTCCTGATTTTTGCGGGCTATCTCATCACCTCTCAGAGCACCCCGGCCAAGCGCACCTTGGGCTCTTGGGTGTTTGTGGCTCTTTCGCTGCCTTTTCTGTACACCTTTTGGTTTCCAAATGTGCGCGGGGTGGACATCCCTTTGGTGGGGAAACTCGTAGGCACCCTGGTTTGGGCGGTGGCTGCACTCCCGGCGATATTCCCGCGTATCCACCGCTATACCGACCTGCTGGCAGCTTTGGCGGCGATAGCTCCTTTTGTTTATCAACTGGTGAACTACGAGCAACTGGTCTATCGCGCGGTGCTCCCGGCGGGCTGGGACATGGTGATGTCTTTTTGCTTGATTATCTTGGTGCTGGGCTTGGTTAACCGCTTTTTAGGGCCGGTGATGCCCAGTCTGGTGTTGGTTTTCCTAGCCTACAATCTGTATGGGCAGATGGTTCCGGGAACCTTTCGGGGAGCCAAAAACGGCATTGATCTAATCCTGGGCAAAACCTATAACGAAACTGAAGCCGGTATTTACGGCTTGATTACCGGGGTTTCGCAGAAATATCTGGTCTACTTCACCATTCTTTCCGGGCTGATTGGAACCCTGGGGCTGGGTAAGGTGGTCGCCAACATCGCTCTGGCCTTGGTGGGCCGCACCCCGCAGACACCGGGACGGGTTACTGGCTTGGCCTCGATATTCATGGGCATGTTTAGCGGCTCGGGGGCGGCAGACACCCAGTTTGTCGCTACCCTTGCCAAGCCTCTCTTCGAGCGGGCAGGCTACGACCGCATGATCAGTGCGGGGCTGGTGGCAACTTCGGGAACCATCGCCATCATTACCCCACCGGTATTGGGCAGCATCGCTTTTATCATGGTGGAGATTCTCAACATCAGCTATTCCTGGGTCATCATCATGGCGATAGGGCCGTGCCTGCTGTACCTGATCTCGGTGCTGGCCTACAACGAGTTCTATACCCGCAAAGCCAAACTACCCCCGGTGGGCGGTGACGAGCACCCGACCCGGAGCTACGCGCTGCGTTACAGCACCATCTTTATTCCCATCCTGATCATCATCGGGATGCTCTATGTGGGCTTTCAGGTGTCTACGGCAGTGTGCATCGCCATGCTGGGCTTCATTTTGGTAGCCTACTTAGACCCCACCCTCCGGCCCAGAGGTTTGCAGCCCATCCTGGACGGCCTGGCCGAGGGTTTCCGCCAGCTCATTCCGATTGGCACGGCTATCGTCGCAGCCAATCTGGTCTTTGCCATGATGGTGATTACCGGCCTGCCCTCGAAGTTCTCGATTTTTCTGGGCCAGGTCTCGGGTGAAAGCCTGCTGCTGGCGACACTGCTGACGGCGATTTTCAGCCTGATTCTGGGGATGGGGGTGCCCCCCACCGCGACCTACGTGCTGACCTCCTCGCTCACCGCCCCCGCCATTATCGGCCTGGTCAAAGCCAATTTTCTGGGCTATGGTCTGGCCCCCGAACAGGCCGTGCTGGCGGCGACCCTGGCCACCCATATGTTTTTGTTTTATTACGCGGTGCTGGCTGACGTGACCCCGCCGGTGGCGCTCTCGGCCTATGCTTCGGCCTCGGTGTTCAAAACCGACCCCATCATCACCGGGGTATACGCGGCGCGGGTGGCGCTATCAAAGTACATCATTGGGTTTTTCTTCCTGCTTTCGTTTACCGGAACCGGCCTGCTCATCTTGCCAGTGCTACAAAATGTGGCCGGAATTGGGGGTTGGCTGATTATCCTCGAGCGCTTCTTTTTCACCACCGCCGCCATCATCTTCATGAGTGCTGCGACGGTGGGCTACACCCGCCGGAGGCTGGCTCGGTGGGAGAGCTGGGTGATGGGGCTGCTGGCGCTCAGCCTGTTTTATCCCTATCCCAACTTGTGGGTAGGGTTTATTCCGCTGGTGCTGTGCCTGTTGTTTTTCTTGCGGCGGGAGCGGCAAACCATCCCGCAGGCTTCGGATTGAGCGCATTCTCGTCCAGGATGGCAAAAGAGCATCTTTAGAAATCCTGCCTGGGACAGGTGTGCTGAACTGTGATTCAAGCTTTTACTGGCGAAGCCCTTTTGGGTAAGGCAGCTTTGCAAAAAGTGAGGCAGGCTGATATGCCGAAGCGACTGTCTTGGTGGCATGGCTATCCAAGGCTGTAGATTTGACGTTCGACCTCGAGCGTAAGACAATACCCCTGGTGAGCAATTTGAGGGTTTTACTCATTGCTGGGGGAACCTCCGGCGAGCACGAGGTTTCGATGTCTTCCGCCAAAGGCGTTCTGGAAGCCATGCCCCACCCTGTCGAGCTGGCGGTGATCGCCAAAGATGGGCTGTGGCTGTTGGGCGAGGATGCTCACGAGGCCCTGGTGGCGGGCGTGGCTGAAGACGGTGAGCTAGCCTTTCCTCCCCCGCTGGATTGGCGGGCCTATGCTGTTATTTTTCCGCTGATGCACGGCAACCCCGGCGAGGACGGAACCATTCAGGGGTTCCTCGAGACCCTGGGTGTGCCCTATGTAGGTGCAAGGGTCACGGCCTCGGCGGTGAGCATGGACAAAGACCTCAGCAAACGGGTCTTGCAGCAGGCTGGAATCGCGGTAGTGCCGTGGGTGACGTTCTATAAGGGCGAACCCACCCCCCAGCCGGGATTCCGGCCACCCTACTTCGTCAAGCCTGCCAACACCGGCTCCTCGGTGGGGGTTTCCAAGGTCAAGGCCGACCAGGATGCAGCAGAAGCCCTGACCGAAGCCTTTGCCTGGGATGACAAGGTGTTGGTCGAGCAGGGCTTGGAAGGGGTGCGCGAACTCGAGATAGCCCTCCTCGGCAACATCCACGCCCAGGCCAGCGTGGTTGGAGAAATCACCTACCAGTCGGAGTTTTACGACTACGAGACCAAATACACCCAGGGCAAGGCCGAGTTGCACATCCCGGCACAAATTTCCGCCCAACTATCCCAGCAAGTTCGCCAGGCTGCCCTCGAGGCTTACCGACTGCTCGGGGTGCGAGGTATGGCCCGGATAGACTTTTTTCTCAGCAGGGAGGGCCTCCTCTACCTCAACGAACTCAACACCATTCCAGGCTTTACCCCCACCAGCATGTATCCCAAGCTGTGGCAGGCTTCGGGGCTTTCCTATGCCGATTTGCTGGATAGGCTGGTGCGGCTAGCCATGGAATGAGGGCGGGATCATTCCCGCCCTCGATCAGCTTTGGAGATTATTTTTTGGCCGCGCGGTAGCCTGCGGCCTCAGCTTCGGCAGTGGTAGCGAAGCAGGCCCTGGCCTTGGTTTTGGCGTAGTTCGCATCACCGGTAGCCAGATGGTAGATACCTTTCCTCGAGCCTTTGATCTGAGCGTTGGCCGGGCAAGAGCCATCGGCGTTGGGGGTCACGCCTTTGCCCAGCTTGCTGTTGGAAGTGGTCTTGGTGGGAGTAGTCGAGGTGGTAGAGGCCGGGGTGCTCGAAGTGGTGGTTTTGCTCGAGGCCGGGGCAGCCGCACCGAAAGTCACCATCGGGGTCAGCTTGGCGAGGTTTTTCTGGCTGATTCCCTTGACCCTCGAGGTCAGGTCGTTGATGTCCTTGAAGGGGCGTAGCTTGACGATCTCGGCGGCCCGCTTGGGGCCGATGCCGGGCAGGGCTGCGAGTTGGGCTACGGTCGCGCTATTGATGTCCACCGGGCCGCTTTGGGCCACCACGTTGACAACCGGGAGCAACAAGGCGATAACCATCAGCACAGAGGCTTGCAATATGTTTCGCATAGTTCTGACCTCCTTGGGGTCGAACAGAGTTTTCGGGCATTGTGTGAACCCCAGATGAAATTGCATCTATACTATCCACGGGTATATCCAGTTGGCCCATTTTCTCACAGCTACGCGCAATTTCCCCTGCTGGAGACACTATAGCTCCAAGAAACCTAGCTGTTCGGCAACACAATTGAGCATGAGGCTAGCCTTGAAGTGAAAACTTGATAACGGCTCCGTCGCCACCGGCACAGTCGTCGGAAACCCCGGCTTCACCGTGGGAACTGGCTTCGATGCCAACAACTACAAGCTGACCCAGCAATACACCGGCGACCAGAACTTTGTGGTCAAGTGAGCGCTACTTGGGGAGAAACTCGAGCACGGCCCGGTTAAAGGCCTCGGGGTTGTCCTCATTGGGCAGCAGACGGGCTTTGGGAATAACTATAGAAGTCACCTCAGGGCGGGCTTGCACAAAGGCTTTGGCATCGTCGGCTGAGGTAAACCCACTGGCCTCACCCCACAACAGTAGCGTCGGGGATTGCACTTTGGGCCAGTAGGGACGCACGTCCTGGTCGAGACTCCCGGTGGCGAAGGAATAAACCACCCACTGCGCATTGGGTGCTTTGAGGTTGTAGTCGTAGGCCTCGACCACCTCAGGCGTGAAGCTGGCCTGGGAGTAATAAGCCTGGTCGAGGAAAAACCGCTGCCCGAAGGGCGTAGTAAACAAGCCGTAGACCAAGTCGCCCCAGAAAGCAATCAGATTGAAATCGCTGACGCGGTCAGCGTTTTGGGGACGGGTCTGACGCTCAAAACCCGTCGGCCCAATCAGGATGAGTTTGCGCACCAGGTCGGGATGCTGGGCGGCCAGGCGAATGGTATAGGCTGCGGCAACCCCGTTGGCAACGATATTGGTTTTCTCTTGAATCACATCACGGATAAAGCTCTCGATCTGGGCGCGGTGCAAATCTTGGGTGTAGCGTATCGCTGGGCGGCTGCTGCGCCCGAAGCCCAACAGGTCTATGGCCCAGACCCGGTAGCCCGCATCCGCGATGGCTTGGGCGTTCTTGCGGTACTGGAACACCGAGGAACCCCCGCCGATACCATGAATCAACAGCACCGGCAACCCGGTCTTGCCGATTTGCTCGTAGTAGGTTTTGTACTCCCCGAACTCGGCGTAGCCCGGTGTGGCCCCGGCGATGATGGGCTGGTCGGGCTTGGGCAGGGTGGAATAGCTCAAGGACGGTGCACAAGCGGTAAGAAATAACAGATTGAGGATTAAATATTGATACACAACAAGATTGTTTCGGGTTTTGTTGACCTCGAGTTTAGTCACGGCTTCAGTATGGCCCGTGTTAGGTTAAAACGCTATGCAGCATGCGATGCGACCTTAGAAAGAGCCACCAGTTAACCTCCCATGCACGCCCAGCCCATCCGCCTGTGGGGTTTGTAGGGACGCATAGCTATGCGTCCCTACGCGTGTCAACCGTTGATTCCTCGGGTACTGAAGGACGTTCTTCAATGTTCGAGGAATCCCGTACAGGAGCGCGTATCAGATTCTTCGCCCGTTCGTCCACGTGAGTACCGCCACAGGCGGGGCGCTGTGCGCCTCCACGTGAGTACTGCCACAGGCAGGGCGCTGTGCGCCTCCACGCGAGTACCGGTATCGCCGGGGTGCTGTGCGCCTTCACTGGACGGACAACAGCCTCAGAATGACAACGGTTTTGATTTTGTAACTTTTCGGCTGCAGGCTTTTAGCGAACTTTTTCAGCGGCCCCGTCGCTGATTTTGCCCGGATTCAGCAGGCCCAGAGGGTCGTACTTGGCCCTGGCCTGTAGCACCGGCTCGCCACCCCAGCGCGGGTCGGCATCCAGGAAATAGGTATGCGGGTCGGCAACCTGGATGCCCATCTCCTCGCGTTTGGCGATGGACGCATAGATTTCGTCTTTGGTCTGGTAGTAAATCAAGTCCAGTGCGGCGAGCTGAAGATGACCGCCTCGAGCAATGTACTCCTGGTGAAAGGCCACCTTGTCCCCATGAAAGGCCCTCAGTTCGGCGATTTGTGCGAGTGCCGCGTCTGGCTCAGGTCGAAAGGCCGATTGCAGATACGTCCAGTCGGGGTCGGCTTTCATGGCCCAGAGCGTGGTGTGGTTCCAGGTGAAGTCGGTTAGGCAAAATTTGCCCTTGTGGTAGGCCCCGGCAGGCGCGGTATAGGTGAGTTTCCCGCTGTAGGAGACAGCTCTTTCGGCGATGGCGGCAGTGCGGCCCTGGGACAGCTCCAAGAGCACCACAGCCCGGCCTTCCTCCACCCCGCCCGCGTCCACCAAAGGCTTGAAGAAACTGGGGATGGGCCACTCGTGCAGGGAAATCAGACGTTTAGGTTCGTCGGTATCCAGGGCCAGGGCGTGGCTGAAGCGCAGGGCGCTTTCGTAGCTGGGGAAGCTCAGCACCGCCTCTTCCCAGGGCACGGCAGGGGCTAGGTTGATCTCGAACTCGACCATAATCCCGCTAGTACCGTAGGCGTGGATGAAGCCAAAGATGTCGTGGCCCTCGAGCTGGTGCAGCTTGGCCTCAGCCGTCATCTCCATCACCGTGATATTTTTCAAAAAGCCATCCCATAGCACCCCGTTGCGAATCGAACCCACCCCCCCGAAGCCCCCACCCACAAAGCCGCCCACCGCAGCAGTGGCCCAGGTGCTAGGGTAGCAGCGCAGCTCCCAGCCGCGCTCTCTGCCGTGGCGCTCGATTTGGCCCAGCCGGGTTCCGGCCTCTACGCGGATGACCCCAGTTGTATCGTCAAAATCTAGAATGCGGTTCATGCGGTGGGTTGAGACCACGAGGCCGCCGTGCAACGGTACGCATTGGCCGTAGTTGCCGGTTCCAGCTCCGCGCAAGGTCACGGGAATATTATTCTGGACGGCGTATCGCACCACTTGTTGCAGTTCTTCTACCGTCTGCGGCGCGACCACCAAGTCGGCCTGCTTGTCCCCCAGCAGGCTCTTCAGGACAGGCGAGTAATAATAGGCATCCTTGGAGAAAACCCCAATGCTCTTGGCATCGGCGAAAACCCCTTTTTCACCGACGATTGCCCCCATCGCTTCAACCAACGTCATCATCCCCATGACCTCCACTGTAGCCCTCCCGAGAGACGTTTGTGGTAAAGGATTTGTCTCAGGTCACAAGCCCCAGGTCGCATGTCGAAAATCTTTTTTGACCTGAGACCTGAGACCTGCGACCTCTCCTTGGGGTCAACGCTCAACATATAACCTCGCCTCACGCTTCTCCTCTGCCCGGATTCGCCCGCCCAGAATCACATAGCGCTTGGCCACCTGGAATTGCAAAGCTTCGCGCCAGTTCTGCGCGTCCAGCACGACCAGATTAGCTTTGCTGCCGACCTCGAGGCCGTACCCCTCCAAGCCCAGGGCCTGGGCCGACCAATCCGTGACCATATGTCGCACAGTTTCCAGTTCCTCGCCCCAGGCCAGTTGCGCCACGTGCGCCGTCCACAAAGCAACATCCAGCGGGTCGTTGCGTCCGAAGGGATAATAGGGGTTGTCCACGTCGTCCTGCGCAGTTACTACCCGAACCCCGGCGGCGAGCAATTCCTTGACCCTGGTGTTGCCGCGTGGGATGGGCTGCCGGGTGGTCTGGCAGGTTACGAGTTCGATGTGAGCGTTGCTGATGACGGTTGCACCGGCCTCTTTGATGAGACCAATGGTTTTACGGGCGGTGGCATCATCCTGGAAGCCCAGCGAGCCGAGTTGGGTCAGCAGCAGCGGCCAACGATGCTTCACTGCCAGGGCTGCCAGATAGGCCCCCGTCGCCGAGTTCGGGTCTTCGGTGTCGTCAGCAACGGCATGAAGGGGCAGGTTGTATTTTTTGGCAAGCCCTAAGCAAAACTCGGCGTGGGCCTCCCCATCGGCCTGGCTGGGCTCGAGCCAGGGCACCGCCCCCACCGCGTCACAGCCCTGAGCAACGGCCTGCTCGAGCAATTCCATGTTCTCCGGGAATCGCGCGAAGCCATTTTGCGGGAACGGTATCAGTTGAATGGTCATGAAGGGAAACTCGGCCTGCAAGCGCTTCAAGCCCTCTAAAGCCCGCAAGCCCGCCTGTTCATCCACATCAGCGAACAGGCGAATGGCCCAGGTTCCGTTCTGGATGGCAAGCTCAATCAGGCGTTTTCCCCGCTTGTAGACACTCTCTGGCATATAGCTGCGTTTGATCTGCCCCAGCGCCTCGAAACGGTGCAGGGCCTGAACTTTGGCGGGCTGATGGGCTAGTTCCCAGCTCCAAAACGACTTGCAGGCGTGCAGGTGGGGGTTGACGAAAGCAGGCTGGGTAAAGCGCTGCTCGAGGTCAATCTCCTGCTTTGCGCTCGATAAGCCTTCTCCTATCGCGGCTATACAGCCGTCTTCAATCCCGATGTCGGCGGTCTGGCCTGTGGGAAGTCTGGCGTTTCGCAACATCAAATCCATAGCCATTACCCCTCCCTCGTGGGGGAGGCTGGGGGAGGGGGCTGAGCCGAAGGCGAATGCCTTTGCTTTTCGCAGCACTCACTTGACCTATGGTCAAGCCCCCCCTCCTTAACCCTCTCCCACAAGTGGGGAGAGAATTCAAAGCCATTCATGCCGCACCTCTTGCTGGTAGACCAGTTTTCCAGCTTTGTAGACCCGCAAACGCGGGGCAATCTGGGCCAGGGCGGTCTCGTAGCTGTGGGCATCCACTACCACCAAATCGGCGGTACAGCCCACCTGCAAGCCATATCCCGGCAGGCCCAGGATGCGGGCAGGAGCCAGGGTAATCATCTCGAGGGCGGCTTGGCGTTCCTCGGGTGCGGTAAGGCTGGCAGCGTGTACGGCGGTGTTGGCCTGCCATAGCAAATCGTAGTTGCCCATCGGTTGAAAGGGGTCTACCACGTTATCCGAGCCCAGGGCCACATTGATTCCGGCGCTGCGCAGGGCCTTGATGGGCATCAGACCTCGAGCGGGCGGATGGCCCTTACCCTGCAAGACCAGGTTCACGGCGGGCAGGCTGACCAAATGCAGTTCGGCTTTGGTCACCTTGTCAATGACCCGCCGCTGCACCTCCGGCGACTGAAAGGTGAGCGAGCAGTTGTGGTCGGACGTGACCTGATTTTGTAGGCCCCTGGCCAACACCATCTCGGCTAGGGGCTCCAAGTCGAGGTGGGCTGGGTTTTCGTGCTCGTCCATGTGCAGGTCTACGGGTCGCCCGAAGCGCTCGGCCAAATCCAGCGCCGACTTCATGCAGGCCAGGGGGTCGGGGGTGATGTGAGGGCAACCCCCCACGATGTCAATGCCACGTTGCAGGGCTTCCACCATTAGCGCGTCACCGCTGGGGTCGCCCGGTTGGCCCAGGGCCACAAACTCGAGGTCAATCTTGCCGGAAAACTCCTGCCGCAGCTCGAGCATCCCCTCCAGCACCTCGAGGCCCTTGTAGCTGTCCATATCCAGGTGCGAACGCAGCGAGGTGGTGCCCCTGGCGATGGCCTGCAAAAGGCCCCGCCTAGCCCGCTCCTTGAAATCGGCTTTGCTGCGGTGGGGCTTGCTGGCCCGCCAGATTTCGATGGCCTCCATCAGCGTGCCGGAGTGGTTCTCGAGGCCGCCCGCTCCGAGCGATAAGGTTTTGTCCAGGTGACAGTGGGATTCCACGAAGCCGGGGAACACCGCCCGTCCGCCAAAGTCTTCGCCCACACTGTCCGGCACGGCCCCAATCGCAGCGATGCGCCCCTTATCCACAGTGATATCCACAGGCTCACCCGCACCCCACAAGCGTACGTTCTTGAGGGTCACTATGAACCCCCTCTGGAGAGAGGGTGCGCGACCTCGAAGCTCGAGGCTTCGGTAATAAGTTGGGCCAGCCTCGAGGTCATCGCCTCGAACCAATCCCGTCCGTCCTCGGCGGTAGCAGGCTGGGGGTCACCGAAGTGCCCTTCGGGGCTCCAGTCGCGGGTCAGCCAACCAACTTGCGGCAGAACGGTCAGATTAAAGTTTTGCGCGGCAAACTCGGGGTAGTGGGCTTTGGGCAAGGGCTTCTTCACCAAGTCCGGGGTCAGGTGCAGCATCAAGGCCGTCTCAACGGTATTGGCGTGGATACCGAAGCGCTGCTCGAGGGCTGGAAGTTTAGAATTATCCGCCTGGCCCTGAGCCAGAAAGCACAGCAGCCCAAACTCGGCCCGCAGGTCGCGGCACATCATCTCTAAGAGGGCTTTATTCCCACCGTGGGCATTGAAAAACATCAGCCGTTTGAAGCCCGACTTGTGCAGCGCAGCAGCAATATCGCGTACCACCGCCATCAAGGTAGAAGCGGAGAGGGCGATGGTTCCGGCGTAGCCGGTGTGCTCGTTGCTCTTACCATAGCTCTGCACCGGCAGATGCCAGGCGGCCACGCTCTGGGGCAGCTTCTCGAAGGCTCCCCGCACCGTCTCCTGGGCGATTTTGGCATCCGTCCAGACCGGTAGATGCGGCCCGTGCTGCTCGATGGCCCCGATGGGCAGCACCACCACGCCGGGGTCTTTGGAGAGGGCTTCAATTTCTTTCCAGGTGTGTTGAGCCAGGGCACGTTTCATAAGAAGGTATCGCGGTTTGGGCTATTTTTACCGCTACTCATGGCGGTAAAAAATGAGCTGAGTACGGTCTTTCTAGCAGAGTGGACTGTCTTATTCTTTCTGAAAACCGCTCTAAGAAGTAAAAGGGGTCAAAAGTAACGGCTAAGTCTTTTACTTTTCACCTTTTACCCTTTTGACCTTTTCGCCTTCCTTTCTACAACAGCCTATACGCCAGCAGCGACATTAGCGATACGCCAAACAAGCTACGGTGGGCCGCAACCAGGCCGGGATCGGTGAGCCAGGCCATATAGAACTGGTTAGCCAGCATGAATCCCCCCCACAACAGCGTGAGCAGGCCCAGCGCGGTGGTGGCCACCTCTGGAATTCCGCTCAATAGCGCTACCCACAACGCCACCGTAGCCAGGGTTTCCCACACGATAACCAGGGCAAAGAGGGTAGCCACTAGCCAAACCGGGGTGGGATAGGTCTGGGTCACGCGCAGCATCAAGCTCCAGTTGGAGGAGGTTTTGAAGCTTTCAGGGAGAGTCTTCATGGCTTTGAGGGCCTCGAGCATGTTCATCAGCGTGACCATCGAGAGCCATAGCGCCCACACCAGCAGGATTGCGGTTTTGATGGTCTCGAGGCTCAGGGTTAGCACAGTAATCCTCATCGCGGTTTGGGCTATTTTTGCCGCCACTCATGGCGGCAAAAAGGAGCTGGGCACGGTCTTTCTAACGGAGGGGAGGATTCTATTCTTTCTGAAAACTGCTCTCAGTCGGGCAAAACATACAGGGCAATCAGCGAGACCAAAAACGCCGTGAAGATGCTGCGGTGGGCCGCCGAGGTGCTATATCCCCCCTGCCCTTCCACCACGAAGGTCAAGAAAATCTCGTCCATCCAGATAAACATCCCCCACAGCGCCAGCGAGACCAGAAAGGCCAGATTGACCGCACCCAGGTTCAGCCCGCTCGAGAGCGCCCGCCATAACAAAAAAGCCGCCAGCGCTTCCCACACCACCGCCCCAGCATAGAGAATCCAGACCAGCCAGCGCGGGGTGCTGTACACCGCCGTCAGCTTGAGCATGGAGGTGAAATTGGTAGAGGAAAGCTTGAAGCCCTGGGGCAGTATCCCAGCCCCCTTTAACCCGTCGAGAACGTTGAGCACGACGATGGTGCTGAGCCAAAAAGCCCACAGCAGCACGATGCCCTGTTTGATGGCGAAGGTTCCGGGTTCCACGTAGGGTCTCAGGGTGATAAAGGTTAGAGGATAAGAGGATGAAAGATTTTGCGCCTTCATCCTCTATCTTTCATCCTTACTGCTTGGGCAGGTAGTCCAGCGTCCAGACCTTGCTCAGGTCAATCTTGGTTTCGGGCTTGAGCACCTTCAGGTCTTTGAGCTGCTGGTAGAGGGTGTTCCAGCGCTCGGCGGTCATGGTACCCAGGCCTCCCTTCATGGCATCTCCGGTCAGCATCAGCTTCTTGATGGCGGTAGCCCCCCACAGCACCACGTCGGAGGTGTTTTCCTTGTTGGCCGCCTCGAGGGCCGGAACATAGTTTTTGGGGTTGGCAAAGAAAGCTTCGTAGCCTGCTTTGGAGGCGGCTACAAAGGCTTTGACCGCAGCCGGATTGGACTTGATGAAGTCTTCGGTGGTCACCATGATGTCGGCGTAGGGGTTGAAGCCCGAGTCGGCAATCAGCAGAGTCCCGTTTTTGAGGCCCAGTTTGTCGGCATTGTAGGGTTCGGCGGTGACGTAGTTCTGGGTGATGCGTTTGGGGTCTCTGGCCCAGTCGGACAATTGACCGTTGTAGTTGATGATCTGTACCTTGCCTTTGAGGCTATATTTATTTTCCACGAACTCCCAATAGGCCGCTCCCGGCGATACCGCTACCGTGCGTCCGGCCAAATCCTCGAAGCCTTTGAGAGGGTATTCCGCGTGATACATCAGCCCCTGGGGGTTGTTTTGGAAAGGGGCAAAGATGGCCACCAGAGGAATGCCCTGCTCTCGAGCCAACAGCAGCTCGGTAGCCCCAATCATGGCGAACTGCACTTTGCCGGTTGCCAGCAAGCCAATGCCACTGGGGGTGTTGGGGCCGCCGGACACGATGGTCATGTCCAGGCCGCCTTTTTTGTAGAGGCCATCCTTCAGGGCGGCAAAATATCCGGCGTGACCGGTTTCGGGAAACCAGTTGAGAATCATGCTGACCTTGGTTTGGGCAAAGGCCAAACTAAAAACCAGCATTGCTAGGGCCACCATCTGTTTTTTCATGCTTTTTCTCCTCACACATTCTGAGTCGAGTTGGGAAACCCTACTCGAAAACAGACCCATCAAATTGGCGGTTGAGCGAAATCCTTGGTCGCGGTTTGCGCTATTTCTGCCGTCACTCCTAGTCGCCAAAGGGAACCTGGTACGGTCTTTCTAACCGAGTGGGCGGCCATATTCTTTCCGAAAACCGCTCTAAGTCGCTCCATGGTGAGGTTGCCGGGGAGGATATTTTGCAACTTCATTATGTCGCTCTCCTTCTCTCTCAGTCGGGATAAGTCTTGCAGACTTACCCTGGAGAAACTTAGCGTTCCTCTCGAGCCGATTCGTGCCAGTTTTTCAGAAATAAGTTGCCCACATAGCCCACCAGCAAAAAGAAGCTGATGCCCAAGATTGCCGCACACAGCCCAGCCGCCGCCAGTTGGGCCATCTGCAAACGGCTAGCAGTCTCCACGACCAGAAATCCCAGGCCACCTTTGGTGCTGGCCATACCCGCCATATATTCCCCCACCACCACCCCAATTACCGAGGCCCCGGCGGCAATGCGCAAGCCCGCGAAGAAGTAGGGCAGCGCCGCAGGTAAGCGCAGCTTGAACAGGCTCTGCCAGGAGTTAGCCCCGTAGAGCTGGAACAGTTGTTTGAGCGAGGCATCCGTCGAGCGCAGGCCGATGGCGGTGTTGGCGATGATGGGGAAAATCGAGATGATGACCGCCACGGCGATAATTGAGGGCATCCCGATGCCAAACCAGGTCAGCAGCAGCGGCACGAACACAATCACCGGGACGCTCTGGAAGACCACCGTGAGGGGGAACACCGCCTTGTACAAAATCGGAATAGAGGTCAGGAGAAACGAAACCGCCGCACCCAGAACTGCCGACAAACCAAAGGCCACAGCCGTAGCCCGCAGCGTAATCAGGGTGGATTCCCACAGGCTGGCCCCTTGTTCCTGGAAGGCTTGCAGAACATTTAGCGGCCCCGGAACGATAAAGGGTTGGGGCTTAAAGATGGTGATACCCAATTGCCAAAGCCCCACGAACACCAAAAAGGCCACGGTCACCGGAAGCGCATTGCGCAGCCAAGTAACCAGCCTCGAGGGCCGCCGCAGCACCACATCCGCACCCGCCGAAGCGGCCCCAACCGGCGAAGATTTGGTCATACCCCCCCTCCAATTTCCGAAACCCTGGCACTCATGCCTTGACCTCACTGTGAACACTAACGCGCTTAGCCGCATCGCCCTCGAGCACGTTCAGAACCCGGTAGACCAGCTTGCCGTAGGTTTCCGAAGCACGAAACTCCGAGGTACGCGGGTAGGCCACGGGCACCTCGAGCACCTCGGCGATGCGCCCAGGGTGAGGGGTCATGACCACGATACGCTGCGACAGATAGACCGCCTCGAACATATTGTGGGTGACGAAGACTACCGTGGAGCCGGTGGCCTGCTTTAGAGAAAGCAGCTCGTCGTTGAGGCGCTGGCGGGTCATCTCGTCGAGTGCCCCGAAAGGCTCGTCCATCAGCATGATTTTGGGCCGCGTAATCAGGGCACGAGCGATAGAAACCCGCATTTTCATGCCGCCCGAGAGGGCTCCAGGGAAAGCCCCCGCCCGCGCACCCAAGCCCACTAAGTCCAGCACTTCTCTGGCCCGGTCTAAACGCTGGGCGCTGCTCACCCCCCGCAACTCTAAAGGAAGCGCAACATTATGCAATACCGAGCGCCAAGGCAGCAGGGTGGGTTCTTGAAATACGAAGGCCATTTCCTGCCGGGCTTGGGGGCTACCTGGGGCATAGCCTTCAACTTTGGCCTCGCCCGAGGTGATGTCCTCGAGGCCCGCCAGAATCCGTAACAGCGTGCTTTTACCACAGCCTGAAGGCCCTACCAGCGAAACGAACTCGCCGGGTTGCACCGCCAGAGCGACCCCCTCGAGGGCCAAAGTGCCATCAGGGAAGCGCTTATACACGTCCTTGGCTGAAATTACAAAAGGACTGCCCACTTCTTACCTCCCCACCAAACCGTGCTTGTATGCCTCGGGAATAGCCTATACGCCCACAGTATAAACTTGCCCAGCAGGGTGTCAACTGTAGTTTGGAGCAATGTCAAAAATAAAGAAGTACACCAATTGCTCTACTGGGGTTTATTGACCCAAATGTAAAAGTATTCATTGACACTTACCGATTATTCTTATAACAGTTGGCGCTTTAGGCCGAGGGATAAACGCAGAGAGCTAAACGTCGAACGCAAAAGCTAAAGGGGCAGAGCCGAGAGCAGAGAGGCAAAGGCAAATAAAAAATCCCAGAAAGTAAGTTCCCTCTCCCTCTTGGAAGAGGGTGGCACTAGGCCCACAGGGCCGGGCTTGGCCCGTGCTAGGGTGAGGGGAGGTGAGTAAATGAGCCAAAAGCCACACCAGGACAGCACAATTGCCTCATCGAGAAACACTGTCTGGGACGCAGTTTGTATTTTTAGGTTTTTGACTTTGAGTTTTTGGCGTTCGGCATTAGTCGTTCGACGTAGGACGGTCTTTTGCCTTCTGCTCTGTGCCCTGTGCTATCCACAAAAATCAGGGGCCAGAATTCACTGGCCCCTGATTAGCCCAAAATGGCTTATGCTTCCGGCCTAGCGGCGGCGGCTGGGGCCATCTCCGGCTTCTGGGCGAGGATTTCGCGCACCCGGTCGCCTTGTACGATTTCGTGCTGGAGCAGCTCGGCAGCCAGCTTGTGCATGGCCTCGGGGTGGGCCGAGAGGGTCTTCTTGGAAAGCTCGTAGGCCCGATCCAAGATGGTCTGGATATCGGCATCAATCAGACGCGAAGTTTCCTCGCTGTGGTCTTGCTTTTTGGCGATTTCTTCCCCCAGGAAAATGGGGCCTTGATTAGACCCCCAGGCCACATTGCGGAAATGGTCGCCCATACCCCAGTCCAGCACCATCTGCTTGGCCAGGCTGGTGGCCTGCTTGAAGTCGTTAGAAGCTCCGGTGGTGATGGTTCCAGTGAAGAGTTCCTCGGCGGCCCGGCCGGCTAGGGTCATGGCCAGGGTGTCCTCGAGGTGCTCCTTGCTCATCAGCACGCGCTCTTCGGGGCGATTCCAGCGCACCCCCAGGGCCATTCCGCGCGGCACGATAGAAACCTTCTCGGTCTTGTCGGCGTAGGGCAGCACCTCGCCCACGATAGCGTGACCGGCTTCGTGGTAAGCCACGGCCCGCTTCTCCTCTTCGGAAAGCTTCAAGCTACCCCGCTCGAGGCCCAGCATAATTTTGTCCAGCGCGGTCTGAAAGTGGATTCTGGTAATCTGCGTAGCTCCCTCTCGAGCCGCCTGCAAGGCCGCCTCATTGACCAGATTCTTGAGGTCGGCCCCGCTGAACTGCGGGGTCAGGCGGGCCAACTCCATCGCGTCCACATCAGCCGATAGGGTCTTGCCCCGCATATGCACCAGCAGAATTTCCTTGCGCTCCTCGAGGGTCGGCAGCCCAATCACCACCTGGCGGTCAAAGCGCCCAGGGCGCAGCAGCGCGGCATCTAAGATGTCCGGGCGGTTGGTCGCAGCTAGCACGATGATGCCGGTGTCCTTCTCGAAGCCATCCATCTCCGAGAGAATCTGGTTGAGGGTCTGCTCGCGCTCGTCGTGACCCCCCCCAATGCCCGCACCACGCTTGCGACCAATGGAGTCTAGCTCGTCAATAAAGATGATGGCCGGGGCGCTGCGGCGAGCTTCCTCGAACAAGGTGCGTACCCGGCTGGCCCCCACCCCTACGAACATCTCCATGAACTCCGAAGCCGAGACCGTGAAAAAGGGAACCCCGGCCTCTCCGGCTACGGCCCTCGAGAGCAGGGTTTTACCCGTGCCCGGAGGCCCTACCAGCAATACTCCTTTAGGAATTTCAGCCCCGATGGCAACGTATTTTTGGGGATTTTTGAGGAAGTCTACGACTTCCATTAGCTCCTGCTTGGCTTCTTTGTGACCGGCTACGTCCTTGAAGTTGGTGTTAACCCGCTTTTCCTTGCCGTATTGGCGGGCGCGGCTCTGCCCAAACTGCATTACCTGGCCTGCTCCACCCTGGGCCCGCATGAAGAAGAAATACCAGAAACCAATCAGCAGCAGTATCGGCAAGAAGCTCACCAGCAGTTGCGGCCAGATCGAAGCCTGCCGCGTGACCACCTCGACATTTTGCTGGCGCAAAAGCTGGGTAAACTGCGGGTCGTTAAAGCCCTGAGGCAGCGCGGGCAGGGAAAAACTGCCGGTGGTCACGGTGCTATTGCCAACCGTGATGCGCTCGGGGGCCTTGAAGTTACCGCTGATGCGGCCCTCTTCCAGCACGACCCTTGCCACCTTGCCTTCTTGGACGTATTGCATAAAGTCGCTATAGGAGATATTCGGGCGATTGCCAAAACCACCGCCCAGTAGTGAAAACAACCAGTAGGCCAGGATCACCACGATCACTAGGCTCCAGGGATTGATGCGTGTAGGCAACCTCAAAACCTCCTCCAAACCCCAAACGGCCATCGGTGAATCAATGGGGAGTACCCCAATGCTACACCGCACTTCGTTTGGCGACCCCATGCTCATACAAGCAGGGGTCTTGATAGTATGGTACTCAATCCTGAAATGAGGATTGGGTGCCAAGGTGTGATTAGCCATGAGCAGCAGGCTAAAGGCAAAAAGTCTAACGCTAAGAACTAAAGGCTCTTTGCTCTCTGCCCTCTGCGCCTTTAGTTCTTAGCGTTATACCTTCGACCTTAGTCCTTCGACGTATAACTGTCCTTTGCTGATGGCCCATCCCTTCCCCCGACCCGAAACTCTTTTAACCCTCAGCGCTTTATGATGTTGCCAATGCAAGCAGTACTCGAGGCTCTACACTCCGGTGATTACGACACCGCTTTTGAAATGCTGGTGCGCACCCTAGCCATGGAGCAGGGCCAAGCTGCGGGGGAAGCTGCGCTGCTGCTGGCAGAAGCCTATTCGCTCTACGGTGAGGGCGGCGTGGAAGGAGCCCACCGAGCGCTGGAAGAGGGATTGGCGAGCGTGCCCGGCCTGGATGCTCACCCCCGTTACCGTTCGATTCTGGCAGAACTGCGGGCTTTGGAAGGCGCACCCGAAGAAGAGGTGCGGCAAATCCTACCCCCGGTTGATGAACCCCAAGCGCTTTACCATCAGGCCCAGGCCCTGATGTATTTGGGCTTGCCGGAAGAGGCTTTGCAGATTTTGAACCGGGTTTCAGGGCTTCCGGCTTTCCTTTCCTGGCGAGCGGATACCCTCAAGGGTAAGGCTTATGAGCGGCTGGGACAGGCTTTGGAGGCTGCCCAGGCTTATCGCGCGGCAGCCAGCCTGGCGCGGGGCCTCGAGCGCTACTGGAACCTGATTGATGCGGCAGCCATGTTTGTCGAAGCCGGATATGGCAGCGAGGCCCTGGAGGCGCTCGAGCAGGCCCAGCAAACCCTCCCCGAACTCGAAGACCCCGAGGATGCCGCCACCCGCTACTACCTGATTGCCCGCGCCCAGCTTCTGCTGGGCAACCCCGGTCTGGCCCTGGATGCCATACAAAACTCCCTCGAGCAAGAGCGCGAGGGGGCCGAGCCCGCCCACGGAACCCCACTGGTGCAGGGCCAGGCCCTGATGCAACTGGGCCACCCCAAGGAGGCTATCGAAGCCTTCCGTGAGGCCGTGCGGCGCGGCGAGGACTCCGACAAAAGCTATGCCCTGCACGAGCTTTCGGTGGCCCATCTGGAATCAGGTGAACTGGCCGAGGCCGAGGCCGTGCTGCGCGAGGTGGTGCGCGACCCCGAATACGGCTATCTGGGCGAAGCCTGGGGCGATTTATCGGAGGTGCTGTACCGGCTAGGCCGCTACGACGATGCCGAAAAAGCCGCCAGGGAGGCTATTGCCCAGGATGCCTTGAGTTCTGGAAACCTGATTTTGGGCAATCTGGCCTACGACCTCTTGCACCTCGAGGAAGCCCTCGAGCACTACACCATCGCCGCCGATCAAGCCCAGGAGGGTAGCCGCGACTGGATTACGGCCCAGCAGATGGTGGTAGACACCTTGGCCCAGCTCAACTTTCGCCGCCCGGAAGAAATCGTTTCGAGGGCCGAGGCGGTGCTGCCTTATATCCACCAGGGCGACGAATGGTATCAAACCCTGAGCAGTTACCTCGAGCGGGCACGAAATCTGATGGGCGGTAGCCGTACGCTCAACTAAACAGATTAGCCCGGACGATAGCTCGAGGGATAGTTGACAATTTTGTCCCACTCGTCGGCAGCGCTGCGGGCCACAAATACGATCAGTTCTTCCTGACCGATGTTGAATACTTCGTGGGGCACGCCAGGCTTGATGTAGATAAAGTCTCCGGCGCTGTTGATGACCTCTTCCTTCAAGCCCTCGCCAAAGGTGTGCTTGACCTGGCCCTGCAAAATGAAAAGCATCACCTCGAAGCCATCGTGGATGTGGGCATAGGCCACTGCTCCTGGTGGCACGGTAGCGACATTAATGGAAAGCCCCTGCGAACCCACGTTCTTAGCGGACATCCCCTGCTTGTAGAGAATGCCGTTCCAGCCGCGCGGGTCTCCCCCACCCCGAATCACGGCGATGCCCCCCAGATCCTCGACGATGCTCTGATCTATGTGACCGGTTCCTTTGGTTTGCTGTGCCATGCTTTGTTGTACCACGAGTAGGCCAACAATCTTCATAGAGCGGTTTTCATAATGTTTGGCCAAACTGAAGCTTTAGGAATTGCGTCTCAGATTGACAGTTGGCGCTGCAAAAAGCACCAACTGTCAATGAAGACCGCGATAATGGTTAAAGCGGTTTTCATGAATAAGCCTTCCCTATTCCCAAGGTTCTGGGGTAGAGGACGCAAGGATCCCGCGCTAGGAGGACGGTCATGGGCTTATTTCTGGTGGTTGGACTAATTGTCGCCATTTTGGGCGTGGTGCTGTTGGCGCAGTCGGGGTCACGCCGAGCTTTGGGGGTGCTGTTGTTGCTGCTGGGTTTGGCAGTGGCGTTTTTGTCGCAGAGCTTTGTGGTGGTGCCTGCGGGCAATGTCGGGGTGGTGTTCAACGCCCTGCGGGGGGTGCAGCCGGTGGTGCTGGGCGAGGGCTTTCATATCGTGCTGCCGGGCATTCAGAGCGTGATTCTCTACGAGGCCCGCCTGAAGGAAGTCACCCTCGAGGCCCAGGGTACCAACCGTTCAGGCGATGCCATCAACGCCCGCAGCAAGGAGGGGCTGGACATCAGCGTGGACGTGACGGTGCAATACCGCATCCGCGCCCAGGACGCAGCCAAGCTGCACCAACAACTGGGGCCGCGCTACCTCGAGACCCTAATTATCCCGCAAATCAGAAGCCGGGTGCGCGACGCGGTAGGCCAGTTCAATGCCGCCGAACTCATCAGCACCCAGCGGGCTCAGCTCGAGGCCAGCGTCAACCAGGGGCTAAAAACTGCTTTGCAGGACAACTTTATCCAGCTCGAGTCGGTGCTGCTGCGGGAGATTCGCATTCCGCAGTCGGTAGCCAAGGTTATCGAGGAGAAGCAAACCGCCGAACAGCAAGTACAGATTGCCCAGAACAAAAAGCGCCAGGCCGAGATTGACGCACAAAAAGTGGTCGTTGAAGCCAAGGGTCTGCGCGACGCGGCCATTCTGCGGGCCGAGGGCGAGGCCCAGGCCATCCGGCTGCGCGGCGAAGCCCTCAAGGTTTCTCCCGAGGTCATCCAGCTCACCGTGGCCGAAAAACTGGCTCCAGGCATCAACACCGTGATGCTACCTGCCACCGGCAACTTCTTGCTGGATTTGCGTAGCTTGCAGCAGGCTGGACAACAGGCGCGGTAGAGATACCCCTCCGGCCTGCGGGCAGGGGGGCTTCGCTAGGTGAACTCAGTCTGCCAGCAGCGGTAAGGCTCGAGCGAGCCGCTTGAGCACTGGTTCCCTCCCTAAAAGCATCAAGATCTCGAACATACCAGGGGTCTCGAGGCTCCCGGTCAAGGCGGCCCGCAAGGGCTGCATCACCGCGCCCGCTTTTACCCCTTTGGCCTCGGCGAAGCCCTTGAGGGCAGGCTCGGTGGTCTCGGGCAGGAAATCGGGCAGCCCAGTGAGCAACTCGAGCAACTCCGGCAAGAAAGCCCCTCCCTCCTTCAGCTTGGCCAGGGCTTTTTCCGAGGTCGGATAATCGTCGTGGAAGAAATAACCCGACTTGTCCACGAACTCTTGCAGGGTCTCAAAGCGAGCCCGCATGGCCTCGATGACTTGTTTGAGGTATTGCTCGGAGGAGTAGGTATAGCCTGCTTTTTCCAGGAAGGGCTGGATGCGCTGGGTCAGCTCGTCCAGACTCAGCACCTCACGGATATATTTGCCGTTGAACCACTTGAGCTTGTCCCAGCTAAAGGCCGAACCCCCCAAGCTCATGCGCTCCCAAGTGAAGACCTGGGCCATCTCCTCCAGGCTAAAAATCTCGCGCCCGTCGGGAAAACTCCAACCCATCAGGCCCAGATAGTTAAGCAGCGCTTGGGGCAGCACCCCCATCTCGCGGTAGCGGTTGATCGAGGCGTTGCCCTTGCGCTTGGAGAGCTTTCCGCCCTCGGGGTCGAGCAAAAGCGGCAGGTGATACCACTTGGGCTGGGGCCAGCCCAAAGCCTGATAGAGCAAAACATGAATCGGTGCCGAGGGCAGCCACTCCTCCCCACGAATCACGTCGCTCACACCCATCAGGTGGTCGTCTACCACCACCGCCAGGTGATAGGTCGGAAAGCCATCAGCCTTGAGCAGCACGGTATCCTCCAGCCCCAGGTTCTCGAACTCTACCGGGCCGCGCAGTTCGTCCTGCACCACCGTAGTCCCCTGGCGCGGGGTCTTGAAGCGCACCACGTAAGGCTCTTTGGCCTGAGCCCGGCGGGCGGAGTCTTCGGGCTCGAGGTTTCTGGCCCGCCCGTCATAGCCTGCACGCTTTCCTCCCTCGAGCAGTTCCTTGCGAATGGCCTCGAGTTCCTGGGGGGTCTCGAAAGCCCGGTAGGCCTGACCGCTCTCGATGAGTTGGTCGGCATATTTGCGGTATAGCTCGAGGCGCTGGGACTGCCGGTAGGGGCCATGGGGCCCGCCCAAGTCGGGGCCTTCGGCGTAGGAGAGGCCCAGCCATCCAAACAGCTCGAGGATTTTATTCTCCGACTCGGCATCGTAGCGCTTTTGGTCGGTGTCTTCGACACGGACGATAAACTTACCGCCGTTTTTCTTGGCCCAGATGTAATCAAATAAAGCCTGATAGGCAGTTCCGACGTGAGGGTCGCCGGTAGGCGAGGGAGCGATGCGGGTAACGACCATAAAGGCTAGTGTAGCCTAAGCAGGAAATGCCAAGCAGGGGGCAAGACGCTAAAAACTTGGCGAAGGTCGAAAGTCAAAAACTCGAAGTCAAAAACACCAACTACGTTCCAGACGGTGTTTCTTGATAAGCCAATTATGCTGTCCTGGTGTAGCTTTTGACCCTTTGGTATTTGGCTTTTAGCCTTTGGCTTTCAGCTTTCGGCCTTTGGCTCTTAGCCCTCCGCCTTGGGTCATTCCTCTCACAGGCGGCTCAAATGCTAATGATAGGCTAATGGGCAATGGAAGCGGCTGTACAGCAGAATAAAGGCCCCTTGGCTGGCCCCATTACCCGCCTCGAGGCCACCCATCTGGTCAAGCGCTATGGGCGACGTGAGGTAGTTAGAGGGGTGAGTTTGGGGCTACAGCGCGGCGAAATCGTGGCCCTGTTTGGCCCCAACGGGGCTGGTAAAACCACTACTTTTTATATGCTGGTGGGTTTTATCCAGCCCAACTCGGGTCAGATTAGCCTGGGTACTCAAGACGTGACCCGCCTGCCGATGTACAAGCGGGCCCGGCTGGGGCTGGGATATCTGCCCCAGGAGCCCTCGGCTTTCCGGCGCATGACCGCGCTAGAAAACCTGTTAGCGGTGCTGGAATTCCAGCCCATCTCTAAAAGTGCGCGCCTCGAGCGGGCCAGAGCCCTGCTCGACGAGCTAGGTATTACCCAACTCAGCCATAAATATGCCTATACCCTCTCGGGCGGGGAGCGCCGCCGCCTGGAGATTGCCCGCGCTCTGTGTACCAACCCCGACTTCATTCTCCTGGACGAGCCTTTCACCGGCGTAGATCCCAAAAATGTTCACGATATCCAAAAGCTGATCTCCGAGTTGCGCGAGCGGCGTGGGGTGGGCATCTTTATCACCGACCACTCGGTACGCGAAACCCTGGCCATTGCCGATCGCATCTACTTGATGTACGACGGGCAGATGGCCTTCCAGGGCACCCGCGAGGAGTTCGCCCGCGACTCCGGGGTGCGCACGCACTACCTGGGGGAAGACTACGAGCTATGAGTACGTTGACCGTTGACCGTTTACGGTTTACCGAAAGGGCTTGTCACAGGTCAGTCGGCTCTGCTTACTGTTGGCCGCAAGTTTCATGTCGTAGGTCAAACTCCCGTCTTTGGCCTGAGATCTGCGACATGAGACCCGCGACAAGGGTTATGCGGTCAGCGGTCAGCGGTCAACGGTCAACCTCTCTATGACGTTCTGGTCTATCCTCGCCCTACTGGTATTGGTCGCCGGTTTGGTGGCCTATGTCGGTGACATGGTGGCCAAGCGGGTAGGCAAGCGGCACTGGCGCTTTCTGGGATTGCGCCCCAGGGCTACAGCTACGCTGGTAGCGGTGGGTACGGGGATGCTGATTGCTATAGGGGCTTTTGGGACTTTTTTTCTGTTGGCTAAGACCGCTCGAGAGACCATCCTCGAGGCCGAGACCGTGCGGCAGGAGCGAGATCGCCTGCGCACCGAGGTCGGGCGCTTGGAGAACCGCGCAGCCCAGACCTTTGCTGAAAACGAACAGCTCAAGATAGACCGCAGCGAGTTCGAGCGAAACAATTTCATGTTGGCGCGGCAACTCGAGCAGAACGCCGATTTGCAACGTCAGACCCGCCAAGACCTGGAACAGGTACTAGCCGAGCGAGAAAAGTTGCAGCAAGAAGTAGACCGGCTCCAGACCGAGAGTGTGATTCAGCGTCAGGCTCTGGCCGGCCTCGAGCAAAGCCGCGAACAGCTCCAGAGCGAAAAAGCCCAGTTGCGAGCGAGTCGTGAACGTCTGCTGGAGCAGGCCAACAAAGCCCAGACCGATCTGCGCAATCTCCAGGCGGCTAGCCAGAATGCCCTGACCCAGTTCAACAGCCTGGAAGCCCGTACCAAGGAACTCAACGGGCGCATCCGCCAGCTAGAAGCCGACAAACGCACTCTCGAGGGCGATGTCTCGGTGCTGGTCAGCAACAATGGTCAAAGCCTGGAGTCAAAAAACAACGACCTCAGCGACACGCTACGAGCATCGCAGCAAGATAATGCCGACCTCAAAGCCAAGCTCGCGGATAGCGAGCAGCAATTGCTGCAACTGCGCAGCCGCGAAAAACAACTCGTCAACAGCCTCGACAAAACCTTGCGCCTGAGCTTGCTGGCCGAGCAACCCCTGGAACCGGGCAGCGAGGCCGACGCGCTCAAAGAAGTGGTGCGCCGGGCCGATATTCAGGCTCGAGTGCTGGGCCTACGGGGCCTGGCGGTGACCGAAACCCCCTCCCTAATCGGGCTCAAGCCGGGCCTTTTGCTGGCCAGGGCGGCTGGGGTAAACCCCGATGGCAAGGTGCGGGTACGGGTGGAATATCGGGCCAAGGAGCAGCTTTTCGCCGAAGGCGATATCCTGGCTACGGGCATCTTGGTAGTGCCCGCCAGCATGAACGAAATGCGGCGCAGGCTGGATATTTTGAGTCAAGCTGCCGAAGAAAAACTCAGCCAGGCGGGCTGGATTCCCGAAAAACTGGCCCAGGGGGGCATCTCTTTCGAGGAGTTAGTCAACTTTACCTCGCTGCTCTCGAGCAAACGCGGCGGAGCCCGTGTGGCAGTGGTGGCCCTGGACAACCTCTACCCCACCGACCCCCCCAAGCTGGGCCTAAAGCTACTCCAGTAAACAGTCCTGATCCCAGCCCTTATCCACTGCCAGCCGCGCCGCAGCTAAGTCCCATAGCGCATGCCCCACGCTTTTGAAGAGCACCGGGCCAGAGCTGGGTCGAAGCAGGTCGAGCGCAGCCTCGAGCTCCCTTACCTCCCTCCAGTCCACCCCGGCTTGAATCAAATCACCGGCTTCGGCCTTAGTCCCCTCGAGGGAGTCCACGAAAACCCTCGAGCGCCGCACCAACTCAGCCGGAATCTCGGCCATGTCGGGCCGATAAGCTCCGACGGCGGCGATAAAAGCGTCATCTCGAACCTTGTGATTCAGGATTGGGAGGTTGCTGGTGGTGGCCGTAACAATTAGCGAAACCTCGTCCAGAACGGCATCGGGGCCAATAACGATTTCTGCGTCCAGGCCGAGAGAGCGGGCATCTGCCGACAATGCTTCAGCGTGTTTTGGGTTGCGGGAGGTGATGTATGCCTTTTTCGTGCCCAGGCCGATATGAAAAGCCTCGAGGTGGCTTTTGGCCTGTACTCCAGCTCCGACCACCAATAGCGAACCCGCCGGATTGGGAGCCAACTTCTGCGCGGCAAGCAGCGAAACCGCAGCCGTGCGCCGGGCCGTTACCGTAGCCCCATCCAGGGTCAGCTTGCGCTGGCCGGTTCGGGCATCCAGCACGTAAACCTCGGCCTGTACGCTGGGCTGACGGTTGGGATGCACCGTGACCAGCTTGGTGATGGCAATTTGGGGGTCGGCGGCGGGCATCAAAAGTAAGGTTCCACCGCCAGGGAGCGGCATCACCAGCCGCTCGGGGGCTCGAACAGTTCCTGCGGCTTTGTCGCGTAACACGCGCTCGAGGGCCTGAGCCAGCTCGAGGTAGGGCAGTAGCGCAGCAGTTTCTGTGGCGGAAAGGGCTTGCATCCCCTTGAGAGTACAATGGATTTATGTCCGAAAGTACCGACAAACACAAGGAAATTGCCAAAGCTCGAGGCCCCGTAGCTATCGCAATTGTCACCATCTCCGACACCCGCACCCCCGAGACCGATACCAACTTTCACTACCTCAAGCCAGAAATCGAGGCCATGGGCCACACCGTCGCGGGCTACCGCATCATCAAAGATGAGCCTGCTCAGGTGAATGTGGCGCTGGAGGAAATGGTCAACACCCCCGCACAAATCGTCATCTTCAACGGCGGAACCGGCATTGCCCCCCGCGACACCACTTTTGACGTGCTGAGCCGGAAGCTCGAGAAAACTATGCCCGGCTTCGGCGAGCTGTTCCGAATGCTTTCCTATGACGAGGTTGGCGCGGCGGCGATGCTCAGTCGGGCCACGGCAGGCACATACCGCAAAAAGGTGGTGATTTCCACGCCGGGCTCGCCCAACGCGGTGCAGGTGGCCTGGACCAAGTTGATCAAGCCAGAGCTAGAACACCTGGCCTGGGAAGTGGCCCGCTAACGAGATGTTCAGAGTTTGCCGTACGCCACTTGGCCTAGCTCGGAATCCCACTCGCCGAAGATTTCGCCTACAGCACTTAAGTACGTATTGTCTGTGGGTAGTTCACGCCGTATAAGCACTCGGCTTCCCGAAACCTCGTACACCACCGTATCCCCACTCCTAGACCGAGCACCCCCCGGATGTTCTTGGGAATCCTGGCCTGATATTTGCGGGTGAGTCTTGATTTCCCAATCGTAGACATAAGCGCAGTATGCGGTAATACCGCTTTCATTTCATAAGTGCCCCCAGCCTTCTCCTTTTCTTTTTTCGCTGATAGCATAACCCTATGAACCTCAAGGGCCAGGGCTCTGGCCCCCTATCCCCTTTACTCCTGCAATACGTTGAGCTGCGCGATGCCTACCCCGACTATTTGCTGCTGTTCCAGGTGGGCGACTTCTACGAGACCTTCGGCGAGGATGCCGAGCGGCTTTCCAAGGCGGCGGGCCTCTATCTGACGCACAAAACCAGCAAGGATTTCACTACCCCGATGGCCGGAATCCCGGTGCGTTCGGGTGATACCTACCTCGAGCGCCTGCTCAAGCTGGGTTTCCGGGTCGCGGTGGCCGACCAGATGGAGCTGGCCAGCAATGCCGAGGGACTGGTGCGCCGCGAAGTGACGCAGCTCCTCACACCCGGCACCATTGTTCAGGAAAACCTGCTGCGCCCCGAGGCCAACTATCTGGCCGCTCTGAGCACCGGCGATGGCTATGGGCTGGCTTTGCTGGACGTGAGCACCGGAGAGTTCCGGGGAACTGTGCTCTACGGGAAGAACACCGTCTATGACGAACTGTTTCGTTATCGTCCGGCAGAGGTGCTGCTGGCTCCTGAGTTATATCGCAATGAAGCCTTTCTGGGTGAGTTCCAGCGGCGCTTCCCGCTGATGATCTCCGAGGGGCGCTTCGAGCTGGAGGCGGCCCAGGCCGCGCTACAAGCCCAGTTTGCCCAGCTTCCGGCGGGTCTGGATACGGTGGCCCTGACGCGCTCGGCGGGGGCGCTGCTGAGCTACGCGGTGCAGTCGCAGGAGGGTTCGCTGCCACAGGTGCGGGGTTTCGTGCGCTACGACCCCAGCGCCTTTATGCAGATGAGCGAATCCACGCTTAGAACTTTAGAGGTCTACGAACCCAGCTCGGTAGGCGACCGCAGCGAGGAGCGCACCCTGATGGGCGTGCTGGGCCTGACCCGCACCGCCCCTGGACGACGTTTGCTGCGGGCCTGGCTGCGCCACCCGCTGGTGGAAGAAGCCCCCCTGCAAGCCCGTTTGGATGCGGTAGAAGCGCTGGTGCGGGACGGGGTTTTGCGCAGTGAGGTGCGCAAGGTGCTGTACCGTATGCTCGACCTCGAGCGCCTCTCTAGTCGTCTGCTGGCTGAGCGGGCCTCGGCGCGGGATTTATCGGCTTTGCAGCGCAGCCTTTGGCTGCTGCCGGAACTGGCCGGGCTATTGCAGGGCTTCCTGCCGCTCTCGAGCCTTTCCGAGCGTTTGCCCATGCTGGGCCAAGCTGCCGAGAAAATCGGGGCCGCGCTGATACCCGAGCCGCCCTTAAAGCTCACCGAAGGTGGCCTCATCCGGGAGGGCTTCGATGCCGACCTGGACGCGCTGCGTCAGCATGCTGAGGAGGGCCGGGCCTGGATTGCCAGCCTCGAGGCCGCCGGGCGCGAGCAGACCAAAATTCCCAGCCTCAAGGTGGGCTACAACGCGGTGTTTGGCTATTACCTCGAGGCTACTCGTCCCTACTACGACGCGGTTCCCAAGGATTGGCGGGCGGTGCAGACCCTCAAGGATCGGATGCGCTTCACTACCCCCGAACTCAAAGAGCAAGAGCGCAAGATTTTGCAGGCCGAGAGCGAGGCCATCAAACGCGAATACGCGGTGTTCCTCGAGCTGCGCCAAGCGCTGGCCCAGTTTGCTGACGAGGTGCGCCAGGCCGCGCAGGTGCTGGCCGAACTCGACGTATATGCCGCACTGGCCGAAGCTGCTGCCGAGTTTGGCTACAGCAGGCCAAAGTTTTCGCACGAAGGCATTTTGGAGATTCGCTCTGGACGGCATCCAGTGGTCGAGCGCAGCGTCTCCTTTATCGCCAACGACCTTTCCATGAACGCCGCCGCCCGGCTGCTGATCCTGACCGGCCCCAATATGTCGGGCAAGTCTACCTATCTGCGTCAGACCGCGCTAATTGCCCTGCTGGCCCAGATTGGCTCCTTCGTGCCGGTGGAATCGGCCACCCTGCCGCTCTTTGACCGCATCTACACCCGCATCGGAGCCTCCGACGATATCGCTGGGGGTCGCAGCACTTTTATGGTGGAGATGGACGAGCTGGCGACTATCTTGCAGCACGCCAGCGCCCGCAGCCTGGTGCTGCTCGATGAAATCGGGCGGGGAACCAGCACCTACGACGGGCTTTCGCTGGCCTGGGCCGCCTGCGAACACCTGCACGACACCACCAGGGCTTATACCTTGTTTGCCACGCATTATTTTGAACTCACCGCGCTCTGCAATCATCTGCCGGGGGCGCGAAATTTTCATGTGGCTGCCAAGGAGGAGGCCGAAGGGCTGGTGTTTTATCACCAGGTTTTGCCCGGCCCGGCCAGCCAGAGCTACGGCCTCGAGGTAGCCAAGCTGGCAGGCGTGCCGCAGCCGATACTGGCTCGAGCCCAGGCTATTTTGCAAGGGCTGGAAGCAGAAAAAGGTGATTCGGGCAAAGCCGTATTGGACGAACTCCTGAACACCGACCCGACCCGTCTGACCCCGCTGGAAGCGCTGAGTTTATTGGGGCGGCTGCGGCAAAAGCTGCAAAGGATTACGCTGGACTCGTTGGTTTGAGGCTAAGTTGAGGAGTAAGCTAACCGCTCTCCGCCAGGGCAAAAGTCTTATGCCCACAAAGATAGCGCAGGACGTAAACCTCACCATGACACGCAGAGCCATCAACCGCCTCGGCCTAATCACGGTGTTTCTCATTGGAATGCTGGCGGGGGGCTCTTGGATGGCCTGGTGGCGTGGTGCAGCGCCGAGCAAAAATCTAGTATCGCTGCCCAGCAACGCTGTTCTGCTGCCAGTCTATGGTCTCAATGCCCGAGGTCTTTGTGGGCAACGGGTGCTTTATCTGACGATTGAGACCAAAGACGATGTGCAGAAGGGTTTTGCCGAGCTGCTCGAGAAGCTATTGGCAGAGAAGTTCTCGAGCCTGCCTGCCGACCTGGCCTTTAGCCAAACCGCCGGAAAGTTGGTAGCGACGGTTAATCTACGCAACCCCGAGTGGGCCCAAGGGCGAGATTTTTATCAACAACCCTGGGTCAAATATTTCAATATGGGCACTACTGGCAGTGTAGCAACGGAGCTAACCCTAGTGGAGACGCTGCTCCAGCCTGCCTTTGGTGGGAGGTGGATTGACGAACTGAGGCTTCGCTACGAAGGCAAATTTGGCGACCTGACCGATCATGGGGGCTTAGAGGAAAAATATCTCCGCACTGTGGGTAGATATCAGAAAGGTTGGTTCAACTGTGATCCGCAAGCTATCCCCTGAACTGGTGCGCGAAATTGCCGCCGGGGAAGTGATTTCTGGCCCGGTGGACGTGGTGCGTGAGCTGCTCGAGAACGCCCTCGATGCCGGGGCTTCGCGTATTACCATCGAGCTGTGGGGCGGTGGGCGCGACAAAATTGTGGTCAGTGACAACGGGCTGGGCATCGCCAAAGAAGAACTGGCCCTGGCCCTGGAGCCGCACGCCACCAGCAAACTCGAGCATTTGGGGCAGATTTCCACCTTGGGCTTTCGCGGGGAGGGCTTGTGGGCGATTCGCCAGGCTGGGCAGGTTAGCCTGACCAGCCGACCCGCTCATCAACTCGGTGGCGCGACCCTGAGGGCTTTTGGCGAGGAAACCCAGCTCCACGAGCACCCCGCCCCGGCTGGCAGCAAGGTCGAGGTCTCGAGCCTGTTTAGCCACCTGCCCGCCCGAAGAAAAGCCCTCGAGGCCCCGGCCCAAGAAGCCCGGCAGGTAATTCATCTGGTCGGGCGCTACCTGCTGCACCGCCCGCAGGTGGCGCTGCGGCTGGTAGTAGATGGGGAAGAGAAAATCAACTATGCCGCCGGGAGCCCCGCTGAAGCTGCCAAACTGCTGTGGGGACCGGTGGTGGCCAACCGCCTGCTGGCCCTCGAGACGGCTGAAGGCGCTTTCCAGCTGAAAGGACTGCTTTCGCGGCCCGAACTCTCCAGGCCCCGCCGCGACCGGCTGCTGCTGGCCCTCAATGGTCGCCCGGTGGAGTGGCCAGAAGCGCTGCTACAAGCGATTCTGGCGGCCTACAAGGAACTCTTGCCCGCAGGCCAATATCCCCTTGGGGTGCTGAACCTACAACTGCCATTGGAGCGGGTGCTGGTCAATACTTCACCAGATAAGTCCAAAGTCCGGCTAGTCGAGCCAGATTCCATCGTGGCCTTCGTGGAGAGCGCTATCCAAAGCCTGCTCTCGGCGCATCCGCTGGCCCGGGCTCTGCCCGAGCCCACTGCTCTGAGTGGCCCCACGCCCGTGCGCAAGGGCAGCTTCCCCGAGCTGCGCTATATAGGACATTTCCGCGAGCTGTATTTGCTGGCCGAGGCCGAGGGTGAGCTGTATGTAATTGACCAGCACGCTGCCCACGAGCGCATCCTCTACGAGGAGCTTTCGCGCCGCTACCAACACCAAGCTCCGATGGATTTACCCCACCCCGAGCTGATTTCCCTCAGCCTGGGCGAGGAGCTGAACTTCGCCGAGCGGGCAGCGGAACTCGAGCAGGTCGGTTTGGTGCTCGAGGCCTTTGGCCCGCAAAAATACCGCATCCGCAGCCTCCCGGCCTTTCTAGCGGGCTATCCTTCCCTGGCAGCGGAGGTGGTGCGAGGAAGCCTGGGCGGCTCGAGCTTTGCCGCGGCCTGGCGGGCGGTATTGGCCCGTATGGCCTGTCTGCCTGCCATCAAAGCGGGTCACGCGCTCTCGGGTGCTTCGGCCCAGGCTTTGCTGGACGCGCTGGCTGGCTGTGAACTGCCCTGGGTCTGCCCCCACGGGCGGCCCACCGCACTGGTCATGAGCGAACTCGAGCTCTCGAGGCGCTTCGGGCGGCGCGGGGTGCGGGCAGTGGAGCGCAGCAAGGTAGAAAATTAAATTTTTTAGCCCCTCTCCCATTCAGGGGGAGGTTGGGTGGGGGTGACGTGACAGCGACCTGCCATTTGCTGCGTCCTCAAGCCCTCTTTTTGCCGCAAACTGCACGTTCAATCACCGCGTCCCCCACCCCAGCATGGGCAACCAGCTTAGCGCCCGCCAGGGGGAGGAGCTTGATTCTCGAGGGGGGGCATAGTTAGTGCTGTTCCAACCCTCGGCCTTGAGCTTTGGACCTTCAGCCTTTAGCCTTAGGCCGATATGCAGGCCGATACCACCGCCCGTCTCCTCATCACCTGTCCTGACCGCCCTGGCATCGTGGCAGCCGTGAGCAGTTTTTTATTCAACCACGGGGCCAATATCACCGCCCTTGACCAGCATTCCACCGACCCCGAAGGCGGGCTGTTTTTCATGCGCCTGGAGTTTCAGACCCCGCGCCTGGATGTGCCCAGAGCCAGCCTCGAGGCCACTTTTGCGGCTTCGGTGGGAGCCCGCTTCGAGATGCACTGGCGCATCAGCTATGCCGCCGACCGCAAAAAAGTTGCCATCCTGGTTTCCAAATACGACCATGCCCTGCTCGAGCTGCTGTGGCGTAACGCCAACGGCGAGCTACCGGGCACGGTTTCACAGGTGGTCTCCAACCACCCCGATCTCCGGGCCGAGGTCGAACGCTTTGGCATCCTCTATCATCAGGTGGTCGTCGAGAAGGATAAAAAGGAAGAAGCCGAGGCCCAGATTCTCGAGCACCTGCAAGGCTCAGACCTGGTGATTCTGGCCCGCTATATGCAGATTCTCAGCTCGAGTTTTGTGGCCCACTTTCCCCACCGTATTATCAATATTCACCATTCCTTTTTGCCCGCTTTTATCGGAGCCAGCCCCTACAAACAGGCTTATACACGGGGCGTGAAGCTCATTGGAGCTACCGCCCACTACGTCACCGACGAACTCGACCAGGGGCCGATTATCGAGCAAGACGTAGCCAGGGTCTCGCACCGGCAGGGCGTGGCAGAACTGGTGCGCCTGGGGCGCGATTTGGAACGCAACGTGCTGGCCAGGGCCGTGCAGTGGCATCTGGAAGACCGGATTTTGGTGTATGGCAACAAGACGGTGGTGTTTGTGTGAGGGAAGCGATGCAGAGAGCTAAAAGAGTCTTCTCGAGTCGCACGTCTCAGGTCAAATCAACATCCTCGCAGCAGAACGGCATTATCAACCTATCAAAGAACACTGTGCAGGACGCGGCCTTTGTTTTTGAACTTTAGCCTTTAGCGTTCGACGTTAGACGGCTTACCTTTTGCGGCTACAGCTCGAGCCACACTATTTTTTAGCTTGGTGTTTGGTTGGTTTCAAAAGGCAAAAAGACCAGCCTCTCACAATCTGAGTTCACCCGCTCTTCATCGAGGTTTATTACACTAGAAGAGGAGGTTTTTGAGATGTCCATGAGAACTACCGCGCTCGGATTTGGTATCGTGACCCTCATCGCGGGCGGCGTGGCTTGGTGGGGCTTGAGCAATAGTCAGACCCAAACCCAGGCTCAGGCTGTCCCAACGGCAAACCAAGCAGTTCAGACTCCCGATCAGATTCAGGCTCAGGCTAGCCAGGCCCAGGAGCCAGGAGCTTTATTACAAAACGAACGCAACACCATTGACATCGTGCAGCGCACCGGAGATGGGGTGGTGTACGTCTCGGTGCGCAGTATGCCCCAGGCCAACACCAGCGACCCCTCCAACTTTTTCGCGCCCTTTATGCAGCAGCAACCGCAGCAGGGCACGGGTTCGGGTTTCGTGATTGACACCGAGGGTCTGATTCTCACCAATTATCACGTAGTAGACGGAGCTACCGAAATTACCGTCAAGTTTCACAATAACCCCAAAACCTTCCCCGCCAAGGTCGTGGGCACAGCCCAACCCCTGGACATGGCCTTAATCAAGGTGCAAGCCCCCAAAAGCCTGCTCAAGCCTATGGTGCTCGCCAACTCCGACTTAGTTAAGGTGGGACAGAAGGCCATCGCCATGGGTAACCCTTTTGGCCTGGAGTTTACCGTGACCGAGGGTATCGTTTCGGCTATCCGGCGCAACCCCGGAGCCATCGGCGACCAGAGTGGCTTCATTCCCAGCGTAATTCAGACCGATGCCTCTATCAATCCGGGTAACTCCGGTGGCCCCCTGCTCAACAGTGCGGGGCAGGTGGTGGGCATCAACACCGCTATCTACAGCACCAACGCCCAGTTTGGCGGGGAGGGCCAGTCGGCGGGGATTGGCTTTGCCATTCCCATCAACATTGCCAAACAGTATCTGCCCGACCTCAAAGCGGGCAAGAAGCTCACCGCCGACGAACTCACCAAGAGCCGCCCCCGTCTGGGCGTGAGCTTATATCCAGCGCTGGGACTTTATCCCAACAGCATCCGCAGCCAGAACAAGCTGCCCGATAATGGCCTGATGGTGCAACAAGTCGAGAAGGGTGGCCCCGCCGAGAAAGCCGGGCTGAGGGCCGCGACCCGCATGGTGCAACTCCAGACCCAAAACGGTGACATGGTGGATTTGGGAGTCAACGGGGATGTGATTTTGCAAGCCGATGGGGTAGATATAGGCGGTATCACCGACCTGCGCGAGGTCATCCTCAACAAAAAACCCGGCGAGGCCATCACCCTCAAGGTTTGGCGGGACGGTCAGAGCATAAACGTGAAGATCCTGCCGCAGGTCATCAAGTGATGCCAGGCGCGGGTAGATAAGCCCTGTCGCAGTTTTCAGAAAGAAGCCTGAGCAGCTAAGCTCATACCGTCGCAAGCCTATTTTTTGCCGCTCGAGTATCGGCATAGCTGGATGACGTGCCGTCACTTCGCTCGAGTATCGGAATAAGTCCTTAGCCCCTCTCCCTCGAGGGGAACCAACGTCACTGAAGACCGCGATAGGCTTTGGCCTTTCTTCATCCAGAGTGGGGGAGTCATTTTTATACTGAACCCTAATGCAGCGGTTTCTGGCGTTCGTCGTGGTGGTTGTATCCCTCGCGTTGGCCCAATTCGACCCTACCAAAGCCTGGTTTACCCTGTCCACCGCCCACTTCAACATCCATTATTCGGCAGGTCTGGAACGGGTGGCCTCGGAGGCTGCCATCTATGCCGAGGATGCCTACACCAAGCTGGTGGGCGAGTTTGGCGATGCGCCCGGCACGATCAATCTGGTTTTGTCGGATGAGGGCGATTACATCAACGGGTTTTCCGACCCCACCACCAACTTAATAGGCATCTATACCGCCCAGTACCGTATCTCCGACGATTTCAACCCGCGTCTTTCGTCGTGGTGGCAGACGGTGATTTTTCACGAGATTGTCCACGCCATAGACCTCACCCAAAAGCGCGGCGATTACCGCGACCGCACCCGTATTTTCGGGCAGGTTCCCTCACCCAATGGCCTCAAGCCGATTCCTTTTGTCGAGGGTATGGCCCTGTACATGAAGTACAAGTTTTTCGGGGAGTCGCGCCTCAACGACTCCCATACCCGCATGATGATCCGCCAGATGGTGCTTTCCGGGCAGTTTCCTAGCCTGGACGAGATTCGCCAGTATTACCGCAAGGATACCTGGCCCACCATTGGCCTGCTGGTATACAACTACGGAGCCTGGCTGGTGCGCTACCTCGAGGTGCGCTTCGGGTCGGATGCGGTGCGCCGCTTCACCGACGTAAATGCCGGGCTTTCGCCCCTCAAAGACTTCAACGAGCCTTTCCAAAAGGCTTTTGGTATCACCCTCGAGCAGCTCTATAGCGATTTTGTGGCCTGGTTGCCCAGCCAGTTTGACGGCGAGATAGCCCATATCAAAGCCCAGGGACTGACCCAGCCTACCCAGCTCACCCACCTGGGTTTTTACAGCGAGTCCGCCTCCGACTCGGCCTCGGGGCTAATCTACAGCCATTTCAGCCCCTTGCGAGCGGGGCTGCGCCTGCGGGTGAACGAGGGAGAGCGGGAGTTGATTAATGGCAACGTGCAGTTTGCCCAGTGGGCTCCCGACGGGCGCAGCCTGATTTTTGTGACCAGCAGCCAGCCCGACCAGTACCGGGTGGTTTCTGATCTCTACCGCTACAACAGCCTTACTGGGACGACCCAACGGCTCACCCAGGGCCAACGGGTCTACTATGCCCGCTACGCCCCTGACGGCAAAAGCCTGTACATCGCCCGCAACACCCCCTCCGGCTCGACCGAGTTGGCGCGGTATTTTCCCGATCTCAAGCAGACCCAGTCGTTACGGGATTTCCCCAACCAAGACGGGGTGATTCACTCTTTCGCGGTGGCCCCGGATGGCAAGAGCCTGGTTATCTCCTTGCTGCGGCGGGGTGGATTTCAGGATTTATACCGCTACGTACCCGATACCGGAGCCTTGGTGGCGCTAACCCAGGACAAAAATGCAGATTCCGACCCGGTCTTTAGCCCCGACGGAAAATACATAATCTACAGTTCTGACCCCGGACGGGTCTACAACCTGTATGCCTATCGGCTCGAGGATGGTGCGATATTTCAAGTCACCAACCTGCTGGGCGGGGCCTTCATGCCCACGATTTCCTATAGCCAGCAAAACATCATCTTCACCGGCTACAGCCCAGCAGGCTACGACCTCTACCAGATTCCCTACCAACCCACCACCTGGAAAGCCGTACAAATACCGCGCGAGGTGCGGCCCGCCTTCGAGCCTGCGGCCCCGGCCCCAGGCCAACCTTACGATCCCCTGCGCTACCTGGCCCCGCTGTACTGGCTGCCTGCGTTTGGCCTCAGTACCGACGCGCTGGGCCTCTCCTCCTATGCCGGGGTGAGTTTCTCAGCGGCTGACCCCATCGGCATCCACGCCTACTCGGTCACGCTGGGATACGACAGCACCAACGGAGCACTCTACGACCTGGGCTACACCTACCAGGGCCTGGGACAACCCCTGAGCCTGCGGCTCCTCGGGCAAGGGGTGCAAAACGCTCAGGTGCTGGGAGCTGCGCTCAATGCCCCTGACGGGGGCTTGCAGGTGCAATATGCCCGCACGGCTTTCTACGAGCCAACCCTCAGCCTGCTCCAGCCCACCGTGACCCATCGCTTCTCCGCGGGAATCTACTCCCTAGGGGGTAGCGCCCAGGACTTGTTTCGCTCCCAGAGCCAGATTAGCGCGCTGGGGAGTGCCTTTGTACGACCTCAGGATGGACAAGGTGGGCAGTGGCACACCACCTTGAGCGGAGCCTTGGCCTATGCTTTCCGGCTGCCCCTCGAGGATTCCCACATCTTCACGCTTCGCTTGGCCGGAGGGATTACCACCTCGCCCTTATCTATAGATGCCTTCGACTTGGGAGTATATCCTCTCAACGCGGCCTCGCTGCCGGTCTTCTCGCTGCGGGGCTACCTCCCCGGCAAACTGGTGGGACAGCAAGCGCTGGTGGGCTCACTGCAATACCGGCTGCCGCCCTGGCACATCACTCAGGGTTTAGGCGAGTGGCCGCTTTTTTTCGATGACCTGAGCCTGTCGCTGTTCGCGGATGCGGGCACGGCGGGCACACCGATATCTTTGAGCGGGCTGCGCTACAGTGTGGGAGCCGAGTTGCGCCTGAGCATGACGCTGTTTTACGCCCTGCCAGGGGCCGCACTGAGCTTAGGGCTAGCCCAGGGGATTAAAGAGCCGGGGCCGAGGTTTTATCTGGTGCTGAATATCCCTGCCCTGCCCAGTGCGGGAAGTGAAGGTTTACCGACGGGGCTGCTCGAGCCGACCCTGGCTCATCCCTGAAACCCGCTTCCCCACAGCATTCGCTGAGAAACCCCGGCAGATTTGCGAGATGTCCAGCACAGCGAAATTGCCCTGTGCAGAAATACTCTCCAGGACAAGGGGATCAAACATCCCAAAAGTCGTTGGGGTAAGGGAGGTTTACGGCCTTTGCGAAAGCCTCGAGCCCCAACCTGTCCGGGGCCTCCAAGTGATACCGGAAATTCCACAGGTAGTGCTGCATCAGCCGCTCGGGGATGTTCAGGCGCTGGGCCTCGGTTCCGGCTACCGCCGACAAATTGCCCAACCCCAGCGAGCGCGCCGCCCGCAGCCGCCGCACCACTTCTGGCGGGGGTTCCTCATCCTTGCGAGTAGCCCACACCGCAAACACGAAGGGCAGGCGGGTATGTGTGAACCAGCGCATGGACAAGTCCGTTACCCGCACCCCACCCGGAGCCTCGGGAACCTGATGCACCGACTCCGGGATCAGGGTAAGCAAACCGACATAGGTGGTGATGGCCCGGTCGCCAATCAGCAGCATCCCGTCGTAGCGCTCGAGCAGCTCCAGGCCCCCCTGCACACTTTCGTAGCTGACCTTGAGCTTGTCGCGCTCGAGCAGGTGTTGCAACAGCCGCACCGAGGTAGCGCTTTCGGTAGTCAGGGCGATGGTTTTGAGTTTGTTCCAGGGCTTGTGGTGAAACAGGTTGACCGAATACACCGGCCCCAGGTCAGCTACCGAGAAATCCGGTAGGGGCCGCAGGTGTTGAACGTTTTGCAAATAGAAATAAGAAGAAACCAAACTGAGATCTACGGTTCCGTCTAACAACCACTGGTTAAGCTCGGTGGGAACACCGTATTTGAATACCAGCCCCTCGCCCTCCTCGAGGAAGTGATATAAGGGCGCGGTGTTGGCGTAGCGGGGAACTCCCAGGATGTACATAAGGCCGAACGCTAAAGGCTCAAACCTGCCGGGGTCTTGGCGTTAGTCTCTAGTCGTTGGACGTTTGGCGGCGCATCCCAGAGGCGCAACTCGTGGTATAGCGCGTCGCGTTCAACCGGAACCCGCCCGGCTGCTTGAATCAGGCTCACCATCTTCTGACGGCTCAGACCCAGCGGGCTGGTGGCTCCGGCAGCGTGGGCAATGTGCTCCTCCAAAATCGTCCCGTCAATATCCGAGACCCCCCAATCCAACGAAACCTGCACCAGGTCTGAGGAAATCATCACCCAATAGCCCTTGATATGGTCGAAATTATCCAGGTATAGCCGGGCTACCGCCAGGTTTCTGAGGTCATCGAGGCCGGTGGTGAACTCGGTCTTGCCCAGGTTCGAGGCCAGGGCGTTGGCATCGGGTTGGAAGGCCAGGGGGATGAAGCTGTAGAAGCCACCGGTCTGGTCTTGCAGGGTGCGCAGCCGATCCATGTGGTCGAGGCGCTCCTCGAGGGTTTCGATGTGCCCGTAGAGCATGGTGGCATTGGTGCGGATACCCAGGCTGTGGGCTTCGCGGTGAATTTGCAGCCACTTGTCGGCCTTAACCTTGTTCTTGGCGATCTGTTTGCGCACACGCTCGGCAAAAATCTCCGCGCCGCCACCGGGCATGGCCTTTAGCCCAGCTTCCTTCAGCTCGCGCAGGACTTCCAAAGTCGGCTTCTTGGAAATCTTCGACAGGTGCTCGATTTCCGCCGCCGTGAAAGCCTTGACTTGCAGGCCGGGAAAGTTTTGGTTCAAGGCCCGCACCATCTCGGGGTAGTAGCTCCAGGGGCGGTTGGGGTGGTGGCCCGAACTCATGTGCAACTCGGTCAGGCCCGGCTCCCACTTCTGGCGCACCTTGGCAACCACGTCCTCTACGCTATAATCCCAGGCCCGCTCCTCACCCTTTTTAGCCGCAAAAGCACAAAAGGTGCAGCCCACATAACAGAGATTGGTGAACTCTAGGCGCAGCGAGTGCACGAAATAGGTTTTGTCACCATGCTTGCGCTGGCGTACCCGGTCGGCTAGGCGCATCAGGCTGTTGTAGTCGGAGGTATGAAAAAGGGTCAGACCCTCCTCGAAGCTCAGGCGCACTCCGGCCTCTACTTTTTCGGCGATGGGTCGCAGCTTGGGATCGCGTATCCAGTTCATCGGACTCGAGTCTAGCACCGCTCTTACGTGAAACCTAGAACTTGGGTTACGGAAATCGGTGGGGCTGACTATCGAGCCAGGGTAGCCGTGCCCCTGGAGGGTTTGGTCGAACTGCGCTCGACCAAAGTGGGTTCAAAACGTACCCCCCTGGCCCCGCCTCGGTAGCCCTGGATGCGCTCTAAGAGCATACGGGCAGCCTCCGCCCCCATTTCCTCAACCGGCTGCACCAGCGTGGATAGGCCCCTGGCCTCAGTCCAGGGTTGCCCGTCGTAGCCAAGTATGCGAACCTCGTGCCCTACCTGCAAGCCCTGCCGCTCGGCTTCTTCCAAAACCCCCAGGGCAATCAGGTCGGCTCCGGCGAAAATATTGTAGGGTGGGGGTTTCAGGGTAATGAACTGCCGCAGCGCGAGCTGTCCACCCTCGGCGGAGAAGCGGGTGGTGAAGACGTGGCTCTCGGGCAGTGGACGGCCCAGTCCGGCCAGCTTGTGGCTAAATCCATTCAGCCGTTCGGCAAATACGGTGTTGGTGAAGGCCCGGTCTATCTCCTCCTCGAGCTTCACGGCGAAGATATCTCCTTTGAAAGGGGCCAGATAAGCCGCCGCCAGGCTTCCGCCCAGATAGTTGTCGATATAAGCCGAGTCGTAGTGGGTGTTGTGGGCATCCACAAAGACCACCGGGCGGTCGGTGGGAAGGGGGTTGCCGCCAAACAACTCGGTAAGGTCGTAGGAGGCGATAATCAGGCCATCGGTCTGATAGGCCAGGGTAGACGACTCGAGGTAGCGCTCGAGTCGGCCCCGCGACAAAAGCGGAAACAACGCGATGTCGTAGCGCTCCTGATCCAGCACCCGTTCGATACCCTCCACCAGCCGGGTATAAAACTCCGTCGCCACGAAAGGCAAAATCACCGAAACGGTGTAGCTGCGCCCCCCCGCGACCCGCCTGGCGTGGGGGTTGGGGCGGTAGCCCAGGCTATCCATAGCTGCCTGAACCCTGGCGCGGGTTTCTGGACGCACGGCAGCATTATTGTTGAGCACCCGGCTTACCGTACCAATGCCCACCCTGGCCAGGTGAGCAACTTCGTGAATGGTGGGTTTGCGCTTGGGCGGCACGGCGATTTCCTTTGGCTTCACCAAGACTTGCCGATGGGAGCGGCAATGGAAGCGCTTTCCTGGTTTAAGTGAAGGTAGTTTAGCACGCCGAGGGTCGAAGGTAAAACACCCATAGCCGATAGCTACGGGCGGCAAGCTACAAAATCAAAACCCTGCCATACCCAGGAGATTATCGCGGTTCTCTGCTTTAGATGAGCACAATCAACAGGCCCAGGCTACCTCAAGGTTTTTTGCGAAAACCACTCTATTTATTTGGGTTTGGTATAACCTCGGTATCCACCACCGCATCGGCCTCGATTTCGACCAGCATTTGAGGGTCTATCAGGCGGCTGACCTCGAGCATGGTGCAAGCTGGGCGAATCTGTCTAAACACTTCGCCGTGTGCCCGGCCCACCGCTTCCCAGTTGTGGGCAATATCCACCAGGTAGATGCGCGTGCGCACGACCTGCTCGAGGCTGGCTCCGGCTTGTTTCAGGGCAACCTCGAGGTTGTGCAAAATCTGCACGGTCTGGGCGTAGGCATCGTGACCCACCAGCCTGCCCTCGGCATCGGTGGCCGTGGTTCCAGCTACTTGAATATGCGGCCCCACCCGCACCGCACGGCTATACCCGACTATCGGCTCGTAAGGCGAAGTCCCGGCAATGTTCTGGCGCATACGCCAGTTTATGCCCTACGCCGAAGCCCTGCCGCCAGACCGCGCCAGATGAGCAATAGCACCAGCGTGGACACCAAGGCAATCCCCCAGAAGATGAAAAATCCTGTTCCAAAGGGGCGGCTCAGCACCATGAAGCGCAGCCAGACCCCGGCGCTCACCGCGATAGCCCAGGTGTAGAGCAGATTGCGCCAGGTGGGCTGGCGGTAGGTGCGCACAAACGGAGCGACCAGGAACCACACCAGCAATATCGGCAGGGCGTTGCGCACGATGCCCCCAAGGCTCAGGCCCTCGCGGTGTGACAGAAGACCGATGACGGCGAACAGCACGATGGCAACGCTATCCCCATAAGCCAGCAATCGTCCGGGATTTACAGGTTTTTTAGCGGTGGGTTGGGCCATAACGATAAATTAGGCGAAAAGTAGAAAAGGTCAAAAGTACGGTCAATATCGTCACTTTTCACCTTATTGTTTAACTGCCTCAAAAAACACCTTCTCGGCCCGGTACGAACTCCGCACCAGCGGCCCGCTGAAAACCTCCATGAAGCCCTCCTCGTAGCCCCACTGCCCATATTTAGCGAATTCCTCCGGGGTGACATAGCGCTCGACGGGCAGGTGGTGTTTGGTAGGGCGCAGGTACTGGCCCAAGGTCAGGATGTCCACGCCAGCAGCCCGCAAATCTCGCATAGCCTGACGGATTTCCTCCTCACTCTCGCCCAACCCGAGCATCAGCGAAGATTTGGTGAGCACCTCTGGGCGCACTTTTTTAGCGTGCCCCAGCACCTTCAAAGTCTGGTCATAACCGGCCCTGGGGTCGCGCACTTTGGGGGTCAGGCGGCGGACGGTCTCGAGGTTGTTGGCAAACACGTCCTGGCCGCCCTCGAGCACAACTTCGACATCCCCAAGTTGGCCCCGAAAGTCGGGGGTGAGGGTTTCGACCTTAACTTGAACGTCACGGGCTTTGATCTGCCGCACCACCTCGGCGAAATGGGCCGCCCCACCATCGGGCAGGTCGTCGCGGTCTACCGAGGTCAGCACCACGTACTTGAGGCTCATCTCGGCTATAGCCTGGGCCACGTGGAGGGGCTCTGAGGGATCAACCCAGCCTTTGGGGTTTCCGGTGTCCACCGCACAAAACTTGCAGGCTCTGGTGCAAATGCCGCCCAACACCATGATGGTCAGGGTTCCGTGGCCCCAGCACTCGCCAATGTTGGGGCACATGGCCTCCTGACAGACGGTGGAGAGCCGCAGGCGCTGGGCCATCTCCTTCAGGCGCAGGTAGTTGGGGCCGGTGGGCAGGGTGGCCCGCAGCCAGGCCGGTTTGTGGCGGTCTACGGGCTCGGCTCGCTCAGTAGCCACGCCGTTTTGAATAACCTCGAGTTCAATCAGGCCACCGTTTTGGAAGTCTTCAAGTTGGACGGTTTTGCGGTTGCTCATGCCAGCTCCTGTGCTGTGGGAAACCCAGAGAACTCAGTCTGGAACGACTCAATTACTCGTTCAATCACCTCGTCCAGGGAAACTCCTCTACCCAATATCTTCTGCAAACTGGTCACACCTTTATCTTTGATACCACAAGGAACAATCAGGTCGAAATCGTCCAGGTTGGTGTTGACATTAAGCGCGAAGCCGTGCATCGAAACATCGCTCTTGACGGCGATCCCGAAGGCACAGATCTTTTCTTCTAGGTCAGGCCAACTGGGAACCGGTGCGGGGTGTTTCGTCCAGACCCCGGCATAGCCCGGACTGGGATAGGCTTCGATGCCATAGGTCGCCACCACGCGGATAATGGCCGCCTCGAGCTGTCTTAGGAAATCCCGCACCCGCCGCCCCACCGGAAAAATCGGGTAGCCCACCAACTGGCCGGGGCCGTGGTAGGTCACGTCGCCACCGCGCTCGATCCAAAACAGCTCGAGGCCCTGTGCGCGATACTGCTCCTCCCTGAGCAGCAGATTCTCGCCAGTAGCCGCTCGCCCCAGGGTGAGGGTGCGGGGGTGCTCCAAGAGCAACAGTGTGGGTGGGCGCATCCCGGCAACTACCTCGGCATGAACTTGCTTCTGGTAGTCCCAGGCTTGCTGGTAGGGCATCAGGCCCAAACGTTCGACCTGGAAGGCTTTCGGTTCCACGCTTTCTAGCATACGCCTGGCCTGAGCTCCACTTGGGAGCGAAGTTACAGAGTGGGGTTTTACAATTCTGATACGCAGATGAGAATTCGTTGTACACTACAGTTGTATCAACTTTAGCACTGGGCAGTCAGGGAGGAAGGGCATGAACGCAACACCATCCATCACCGACACCATCATGAACATGGTCAGCCAGAGCATCCAGGTGCTCAGCAAACCCAGCGTAGCAACCTTCGAGCAGTACGAAAAAAAGGGCACCATGCGCGACGCGCTAATCTACGTGGGCGTAGCGGCAGTGCTGACCGGACTGCTGGGTCTGACCGGCGGGCTGGGAGGCTTTATACGCGGCGTGCTGGTCACGCTAATTGGCTTTTTCGTATTCACCTACTTGGTGCATTGGTTTGGCAAACAGCAAGGCGGTAGCGGTACGTTGGACGAGGTAGGCTACAGTTTTTCGTTGTTCTGGGGGCCTCTGGCGGTGATTTTTGGCATTATCACCCTGGTGCTGGTCATCACCCTGATTGGCATCTTCTTGATACCCTTGCTGGTAATCGTAGCCATCATCGTCAACGTCTATTTTGCTTACCTGGCCGTGCAGTCCAGCATGAATCTCAAAGAAAGCGGTAAAATCTGGCTGACCATGGTAGTGGCTTTTGTAGGAACTTTGGTGGTCAATATCATTCTCAGCCGCATCTGAAGAGATCTCAGGCCAGCCCTCTCACTTTGGAGAGGGCTTATTTTTCGGCTTTCGTAACCTGTAGAGTGGGGTATGGTTTTGGTTTCAATCAATATCGGCAGTAGCCAAGCGGTGAGTAACGGCATCCGAGCCACCACCACCGGCATCAACAAAAAACCTGTCCCTCGAGCAGAGATTTATGCTCTGGGTCTGAACGGCGACCTAGTAGCCGACAAGAAAAATCACGGTGGCCCTGACCAAGCCGTCTATGTATATTCCGTAGACGATTACGCCTGGTGGGCCGAGCAACTCGGAGCAGAACTCGAGCCCGGAACCTTCGGGGAAAACCTGACCTTCTCGAGTTTCGGCCCGGAGACAGTGCGCATTGGCGACCGTTTCGGAGTAGGCAAGGTGTTGCTCGAGGTCACGGCTCCGCGCATACCCTGTTGGGTGCTGGCCGACCGCATGGGCGACAACGGTTTTGTCAAGCGCTTTCAGAAGGCCGAGCGACCAGGTTTTTACACACGGGTGATCGAAACCGGCGAGGTCAAAACTGGCGACCTCATTGAGAAGACTTCCGCGCCAACTACGAACCCTACCCTCAGCGAAATTTTCGCTCTGTGGTACGAGAAATCCCCCAGCCCTGAAACCCTGCGCTGGGTTTTATCAGCTCCTCTGGCGGCTCGAGCCCGCAAAGATTACGAGGAACGCCTGAGAGAAATCACAGGAATTCCCTCTCCCAAAGGGTGAGGAAATATGCTGATGACTAAAATCCCTCACCCCAGCCCCTCTTCTTTCGAGAGAGGAGCTAAAAGCTCGCCGCAATCGCGTTGCCAACAGCTTTTCTCAGCTCAAAAATTCCTGTCTCGCGGTGGCGGCTGGGGTGGATACGGTTGGTCAGCAAAGTCCAAGCGTAGCCGTGCCCGAAATCCATCCAGACCCCGGTTCCGGTGAAGCCGGTGTGGCCCAAGGTTTGCGGGCTGCACAGGCTTCCCCCACTGAATTGCGGGGTTGGAATCTGCCAGCCCAAGGCGCGTTCCGCGTGCTGAGGGCGGCGCATCTCCGCCAAGGCTGCCTTCGACACTACCTTGCCGTTTATCAAGTCCTGGGCGTAAGCCAGTATTGCCCTCAGCGAGCCGAATAAGCCCGCGTGTCCGGTGGCTCCACCCAGCGCGAAACAGTTTTCGTCGTGGACTTCACCTTGTAAAACCCGTCCACGCCAAGGGTCATTCTCCGTAGCAGCACAGTCTTCGGGGTTCTTCGGATTGAAGGTAAACCCGGCAGGCAAATCAAACTGGGCTAAAGGCTTCCCACGTAGGCGCTCTAAAACCAGCCCCAGCAAGATGTACCCAATGTCCGAGTAAAGGTGTTCCCCAGCAGGCTTGACTTCCCAGCGATGCTGCAAAACGCGCTGTTTGAGCAGCCCTGGGTTGGTTCCCCAGGTATACATCGGCTCCCAGGCGGGCAAACCCGAGACGTGAGTCAAAAACTGTCGCAAAGTTCGCTGTGGCAACTGGGAGTTTTGCATCCAGGACAGCTCGGGGAGGAAGCTCGAGAGCGGATCATCCAAATCCGCCAGCCCATCCTCGACGAGCTTCAACACCTGCGGCACGGTAAACAAAACTTTGGTCAGGCTGGCGAGGTCGAAAAGGGTTTCTGGTGTGACGGGGCCGGGCTTTTCCAGGTGCTTGACTCCGGCCCAATAAACCTCTGAAGTTCCGTTCAGATGGACAATTCCCAGCGCAGCACCGGGAATCTGATTTTTATCTACGGCTTGCTGAAGGAGTTGAGTGGCTTTTTGCAGCATGGCTAGAAGTCAGTTTAGCCCACTCTGCGGTAGAGTTTGGGGCGATGAAAGCACTAGGGCTGATGTCCGGGACTTCGGTAGATGCCGTGGATTTGGTGCTGGCGGAGTTGCGACCCCTCTCCCCCAAAGGGGTCGGGGAGTTGAGGCTGGAGTGGAAAGTTTTAGCCCACAAAGAGGCCCTCTTCCCTGCCGAATTGCGAAACCGAATCATATCGGCGCTGAAAAGCCAGGCCAGCACCAGGGAAATCACCCTCCTGCACCACCAGCTCGGGCGCTTTTACGCCGAAGCCGCAGCGGAGTTTGAGGGCCAGGCCGAACTCGCCGCCACCCACGGGCAGACCATCTGGCACGAGCCACCCCTCGCCACCTTTCAAATCGGCGAGCCTGCTTATCTGGCTGAGGCTTTGGGGGTTCCCGTGGTCTCCGACTTCCGCCCCTCCGACCTGGCTTTAGGCGGCGAGGCCGCACCGCTGGTTCCCTACCCCGACCTGCTTTTATACGGTGAGGAGGGCGTAAAACGCGCCATCCACAACATCGGCGGTATCTCCAACCTGACCTATCTGCCGGGTATCAAGCCTGAGGGTGTTCTGGCTTTTGACACCGGCCCCGGCAACGCCCTGCTCGACGAGACCGCCGCACGGCTGGGTCTAACCCACGACACCGGCGGCAGAATCGCGGCATCGGGCAGAAGCGATGCAGCCCTGCTCGAGCGCTGGCTGACTCACCCCTACTTCTCGCGCCAACCGCCCAAATCTACCGGACGCGAAGTCTGGAACCTCGAGGCTATGGACGAAGATACTGCCCTGCCGCCGCAAAACCTGCTGGCAACCTTGAGCGAGTTCACCGCCCGGAGCATTGCTCTGGCCTACCAAAAGTTCGTGCTCCCGCTCGGCCTGGACGAGGTTTGGGTAGCAGGTGGCGGGGCCTATAACCACACGCTGATGCGCCAGATTCGCACCGCCCTGCCCGTCCCGGTTTACACCTTCGAGGAGCGGGGCCATGACAGCAAAGTGCGCGAGGCGCTGGCCTTCGCGGTGCTGGGATACTTGCGGTGGCTCGAGCTGCCCAATGTGCTGAAGCAGGTCACGGGTGCGAAGAAAAACGCTATCGCCGGAAAGGTGACCCTACCTGCGAGATAGGGCTAGGGCTGTTCTATAACTGGCCTTATGGTTCACGAGGTCAAGTTTAGGGTTGACCAGCTCGATCACTTCCCCGACGACGGGAAGCGCCGGGAAGTGATCAGAGGCCGACTCTACGTGTCCCCCGCGCCCAGCATCCACCACCAACTAATTGTCAAGCGGCTCATCGTGCAGACCGAGTTGTATTTGCAGCAAAATCCTCTGGGCGAAGTTCTGCCCGGCGTGGGCGTGATTTTCAGCAGCTTTGACGGGGTGATTCCTGACGTGGTGTTTGTATCCAAAGAACGGTTGGCGTTTTTAGAGGAAAGGCGTATCTACGCCGCTCCCGACTGGGTCATCGAGGTGCTCTCCCCCGGCAACAGCGCGTACGACCTCGAGACCGAGCGGGTCTTGTACCAGCAACAAGGCGTTAAGCTCTACTGGATCGTAGACCCCGAGCGCCTGGAGGTGCTGGTCTACGAGGGTCGGAGCGAAGAACCCACCATCCACCGGTGCAACGCCAAGCTCGAGGTCTCGCTGCTCCTCGGTCTGTTCTTCGATGTGGGCGAGTTAAGCAAGAAGTCGCCCCGCTAGCAGACGCAAAGCGTCAGAAACCCCGCGCGCTAGGCCAGCCGTTACAGCGGCGGTGTAAACCGCCCGTCTATCGCCGTCCAGCCGCCGTCCACGAAGACAATCGTGCCGGTGATGTAGGAAGCAGCCCTCGAGGCCAGAAAGGCCACCACCCCGCCAACCTCTTCGGGCTTGCCCCAGCGCCTCAAGATGCTACGCTCGGAATAGGCGTTGTACCAGTCGGGCTGGTTTTTGATAGGTGCGGTGAGCGGGGTGTCAATCACGCCTGGCCCAATAGCGTTGGCCCGTACCCCTTTGGGGCCAAGCTCCACCGCCAGCCCCCGAATGAGCTGCACGGTTCCGGCCTTGGTCATGGCGTAGACCGCCTGCCCCGGCTCCACCACCAGCGAGCGAATCGAGGAAAAGGCAGTCAGCGAACCCGAGCCCTGTGCCGCCATCACTCGCCCGGCCTCGGTGAGCAGGTTGAAGGTTCCCTTGAGGTTCACGCTCACCACCCGGTCGAACTCCTCGCTGGTGTAGTCCATCACCGGCTTGCGCACGTTGATGCTGGGGGTGGTGACGGCCACGTCCAGCCGCCCGTAACGCCGCACTATGTCGGCAATCAGGGCTTTGACCGCTGCGCTGTCGGTCAGGTTTACCACGTCGGCCTCAGCGGTTCCGCCGTTGGCCTCGATTCGGCCTGCGGTCTCGGCGGCGGCTTCGGCTTTCATGTCGGCCACGACCACCTTGGCTCCTTGGGCTGCCAGGGCCTCTGCCGAGGCTTGCCCGATGCCTGACCCGCCCCCGACCACTAGCGCAACCTGTCCATCCAAGCGAAACATATCTTGATAACTCATCGTTTCTCCTTGCTGATAGCTTATCGCGGTTCTCTGATTTTTGCCCTCCATAGTGGCGGCAAAATATCAGATGGGCACAGCAAATAGGCCCAGGCTATCCCAAGGTTCTTTGCGAAAACCGCTCTATAACCTATAGCCGATAGCTAAAATAGGCTTCCGTGTGCGACGGCAAAAACGGCCTGATGTCTTTAGCTATAAACAATCAGCGTTTACCTCTGGGGTCTAACCAGTCGCGTAGCCCGTCGCCCAGCAGGTTGAAGCCCAGTACCGCCAGGCCGATAGCGACCCCCGGCCAGACTACCGGCCAGGGCGAGAGTTCCTGATAACTCTGGGCTTCACGCAACATCCGGCCCCAACTGGCGGTGGGGGGCTGGGTGCCCAAGCCTAGATATGAAAGCGCGGCCTCAGCCAGAATTGAAGCGGCGAAGGCCAGGCTGGCCTGTACTACCAAGGGCCCCAGAATGTTGGGCAGCACGTGGCGCAGCATGATGCGTCCATTGCCCATACCCAGGGCCCTAGCTGCCTCGACATAGGGTTGGGCCTTGACCGCCAACACCCCGGCTCTGGCAACCCGGGCGAAGGCCGGAACCGCCGCCAGACCGATGGCAACCATCGAGGTGGTGGCTCCAGGGTTGAAGATTGCGCCGAACAAAAGGGCGATGAGGAGGGCGGGCAGGGCATAGAGGGTCTCGAGCAGTATGGTCAGAATCTGATCCAACCAGCCGCCAAAAAACCCTGCCAACACCCCCAACACCAGCCCCATAAACAGGCCAATACCCACCGCTACCAAGCCCACATACAAGGCGTTTTCAGCCCCAGCCAGGACTCGAGCCAGGGTATCGCGGCCCAGGATATCGGTTCCCAGAAGGTGGGTAGCCGAAGATGCCACCAGGCGATCCGCCGAGGTCGCGTTGGGGTCTTTGGGGTTAAGCCAGCTCGCCACCACCATCAGCAAGATTCCCAGCACAATCAAGCCCCCCACCCGCAGCGAAGGCGTGAGCCTGCGCCACCTGGACGGGCCTTTGGCGTTTGGTGTTCGAAGTTCGGCCTTCGTCATTGGTAGCTCACCCTGGGGTCTAAATACCCATACAGCAAGTCCACAATCAGGTTCAGCCCCACGATGAAAGAGGCCAGGGTCAGCACCACGCCCTGCACCAGGGGAAAATCTCGAGCGCTGATGGCAGTCAGGGACAAAGCCCCCAGCCCCGGAATCCCGAACACCGTCTCGACGATAACGGCGGCAATCAGCAGTTGGGCGAACTCCAGGCCCAGCACCGTCACCACCGGCAGGGCGGCATTCTTCAAGGCGTGTTTGTAGAGCACTACCCGCTCTGACAAACCTTTGGCCTGGGCGGTGCGCACGTAGTCCTGGCTCAGAACTTCTAGGATGCTGCCCCGCACCATGCGCACCAATAGGGAGGCTCGAGCCAGGGTGATGGTCAGCACCGGCAACACCATGGCTGCCAGGGCTTCGGCAGGGACGTGCCAGCCGCGAATGGGAAACGAAGAGGGCAAGGGCAGCTTGAGCCAGACGATGAAGAGGTAAATCAGCATCAGGCCCACCCAAAAGGAGGGCAGCACCAACCCCAGCAAGGCCCCGGTAGAAATGCCTACGTCCACCCAGGTTCCAGCCCGCCGCGCAGCCAGAATGCCCAGCGGGATGCTGATGAGGGTCGCCAGAATCAGCGAGCCCGCCACGATAGGCAAGGTGATGCCCAAGCGGCTGGCGATGAGCCTCGAGACCGGCAGGTTATAGCGGATAGACTGGCCCAAGTCGCCGTGCAGTACCCCACCCAGCCAGCTCAAGTAGCGCTGCAAGGGCGGTTTGTCCAGGCCCAGTTGGGCCTCCAAAGCCGCCACCGCCTCGGGCGTAGCGTTGATGCCCAGAATAGTGGTGGCCGGGTTGCCCGGAATCATCAACAGTGCCCCAAACACTAGCAGCGTCGCCAGCCACAGTGTGACAAGCGCGAACAAAAGGCGGCGGAGGGCGTAGGAAACCATAGCAGAGGGCAGAGAGCAAAATGTCAAACGCTGAAGGCCAAGAGCTAAAGGCACAACAACCTAAAACCTAAAAACACAAACTGCGTCCCAGAGGGTGTTTCTTGATAAGCCAATGATGCTGTCCTGGTTTAGCTTTTGACCCTTTGCATTTTGTCTTTTGCGGTTGCCTTCGGCCTTTGGCTTTCAGCTCTCGGCTCTGCCCCTTTAGCTTTTGGCGTTCGACGTTAGCCGTTCGGCATTTTACCCTTAGCACTCGAGCCAAAAACTACTTTTTCAGCCAAACTTCGGCCACGCTGATGCCGGGGGTCAGGGCGCTGCCCGGCCAGTTTTGCACGGTAGCGCGGTAGGCCCCCAGGCTGGGCAGGGTCATGGTCCAGATACTCACCGCGTCTTCGGTAATCTGGCGCTGCATGGCCTCGAGCGCGTCACAGGCTTGCTTGGCATTGGGAGCCCGCAGGTACTGGGTGTAGAGGTCTTGGGTTTTCTTGGAGTTGTAGCGCCAGTAGTATTTGGGGTTGGCGTAGGTATTGGTATCGTTGGCCTCGACGTGGCCGATGATGGTCATTTGGTAGTCGGCGTTGAGGAAGGCTTTCTGAATCCAGGTGGCAAAGTCTATGACCTGGATGGTGGCCTGAATCACGCCGAGCTTGTTGAACTGGGCTGCCAGCGCCTCGCCGATGCGCCGCTCGTAGGGAAACTCGGCAGCGATGGTGAAGGTGAACTTGAGGGGGTTTTGGGCGGTATAACCGGCCTCGGCCAGCAGCTTTTTGGCCTGCTCGGGGTCGTATTTGTAGTAGTTGGAGAGGTCAACAAAGCAGGCTTCGCCAGGCGAACGCATGGAGCCGATTTTGGTGCCGTAGCCCAGCATCGCGCCCTGAATCAGGTCGTCTTTATTGGTGGCGTATTCCATAGCCTTGCGAACGCGGATGTCGTTGAAGGGAGCCCTCGAGTTGTTCATGCTGGCCACAGCTTCGGCGGTGGAGGGGCCAGAGAACACTTTAAAGTTGGGGTCTTTTTGCAGCACGATGGCGTTTTCTGGCAGCAGGCTATAGGCGATTACATCTATATCGCCTGCCCGCAGGGCCGCGAGTTGGGCATCGCCGTCGCCCAAGAAGCGAAAGTTGACCTTATCCAAGTAGGGCAGGCCCTTGATGTAGTAGTCGGGGTTGGCCTCGAGCCGCACCGCCACGCCACGCTCCCAAGCCACAAACTTAAAGGGGCCGGTGCCGATGGGCTTGACCTTCATGTCCTCGAGCTTGGCCCCTTTGGGGGTGATAAGCGACTCCGGCACGGTGAGGATAAACAGAAAGTCGTTGTTGGGTTGGCGCAAGCTAAAGACCACCGTGTAGGGGTCTTTGGCGACCACGCTCTCGATGTCCTTGTAGAAGTCGGGCCTGGCATGACCGGAGACCTTCTGGTCGGGGTTTTTGGCCCGGTTAAACTCGGCTACCACGTCGGAGGCATCAAAGGGCGAGCCGTCGTGGAATTTCACCCCTTTGCGCAGGTAAAAAGTATAGGTCAGGCCGCTGGGGGAAATTATCCAGCGCTCAGCCAACGAGGGTACGATCTGGCCCTTGGAGTTGCGCTTGACCAAGCCCTGCAATACGTTGTCGTAGACCACTCGAGCGATATCCGCACCGGGGGTCTGGGTAGGATCCCAAGCGGTAGGCTCGGTCTGAATCGCCACCGTGAGGGTTCCCCCCCTGGTCTGGGCCAAGCCCAGCGAGATAAATAGCGCCAATAGCCCAACGAGAAGTTTCTTCATCGCTTCCTCCGTGATGGCACTAATCTATCCTAGTGCTGGGCGATGAGCAATGAGCCTGGTAAGGTTATTAGGTCGTACGTCTTATGTCTTACGCGCAGAGCGGAGGGCTAGACGCAAGACGCTAAACGCTGAACGCCAAAACCTAATACAATACCAAAGGGTCAAAAGCTACATCAGGACGGCATAATTACCCTATCAAGAAACACCGTCCGGGACGTAGTTGGTGTTTTTCGTTATTTGACTTTGAGTTTTTGGCGTTCGACCTTCGACAAGTTTTTAGCGTCTTGCCTTCCGCATTCAATCCGTGAATCACAGCGTATTGTCGCTCAGCATCAGTACGCTTGCTGCGGCGTATAGCCGGGCCGAGGCTACGAGTTCGTCTACTTCTATGAACTCGTTGGCCTGATGGGGAATGGTTTTGCCGCCGGGGCCGATGGTGACGATGGGAAGTCCGGCCCAGGCCGACAAAAAAGTGCCGTCGGTAGCGCCGGGAACGCCGCCGTACTGGATGGGCAGCTCGAGCAGGGAAAGGGCCCCTTCCGTGGCTGCGACTACCTTGGCCGCCCTCGAGGTTTCGGTAGCGGGACGGTCTTCAAAAACCTCGAGTTCGGCACTCAGCCCTTGGTCTAAACTCGCTCCCAGAACTTCCCTCAGCCGCCCTTCAAGGGCCCGGTGGTCTTGGCCTGGATTGGTGCGAATATCGAGCCCAACGCGCACTTTGTCGGGAATCAGGTTGAACTGGCCCTCGCCCGCGCTGGCCTCGAACACCGTCGGCGTGACCCAGGGCAGGCCCAGATATTGGTGCTGACTCTGGGCCTGAAGCTCGGCCTGGAGCTTGCCTAGCGCCACTACGAAGCTCGAGGCCGAGGGCACCGGGTTGGCCCCGGCATAGGGCATCGCGCCGTGGGCCATTTTGCCCTGAAAGCGCACCCAGACCCGCATCGCGCCCTTCTGCCACAGACAAACCTGGTTCTCCTCTGGCTCGCAGATGATAGCCCCGGCAAATCCTTCAGCGTAGCCCGCTTTGACGAAGGCTTTGATGCCAATCATCAGACCCTCTTCGTCGCAGGGGATACACAGCCGTAGCGTCTTAGAGGGCTCACCCAGCACTTTCTTCACCGCCTGCGCCGCGACAATCGCCGCCGCCAAACCCCCTTTCATGTCGCAACTTCCACGCCCGTAGAGCTTGCCCTCCACGATTCGCGCTTCGTAAGGGGGAATCCGCCACTGGTCGAGGCTGCCGTGGTGGACAACATCGGTGTGGCCCTCGAGGATTAGCCCGCCCACCCCGCTGCCCAGGTCGGCAATGAGGTTGGGGCGGCCTGGAGCCACGTCTTGCACAGTGGTTTTGAAGCCGTGCCGATCTAGATAGTTTTTGAGAAACGCTACAACTGGAGCCTCGCCGGGGCCAGGGTAGTAGCTTTCGATTTGCACCAGTTGCTGCGTGAGGCGCACGACCTCTTCGGCATCTACGGTGTTGGCGGATTGGAGGGCGAGTTGGTCTTTAGTCATTTTTCTACCTTCGTAGGGGCGATCCCTTGTGGTCGCCCTTCAATCGCCGGGGCATCTAGGGCGGGTACAAGACCCGCTCCTACACATCGTATTTTTCGCGGTAAGCAATCAACCCGCCCGCCGAGGTCGCGTTCAGCACGCCGTGTAGCAGTGCCCGTGCAAACACGTCGGCGGCCACGGCCCCGATTCGGCTCAGCTCGGCAGGGGTCTCGAGCGGAATATTGCCCGTGGACAGCGAGAATATCACGTCCCCATCGAACATGGTGTGGGCCGGGAAAACCGCCCTGGCAATCCCGTCGTGGGCCATCATGGCGATTTTTCGGGCCTGGGCCTTGCTCAGTTTAGCAGTGGTAGCGACCACCCCAATCACGGTGTTGCTGGTCTGCAAGGGCGTACTCAAGAAGATATCCGAGTAATCGGGCGCGCAGAGCGGTTGTGGCGGGCGTTTGAGCTTGAACTCACCCTCCAACTCGAGAAACCTTCCATACAGCTCGCCGCTTTTGGGGTCGTGGCTGCGTCCATGAGCATTCGCCGCCACGATTGCACCCACCACCCCCCCATTTTCTAGCACCGCGCTGGCCGTGCCGATACCTCCCTTCAGGCCGCCGTTTCGGGCTCCAGTTCCGGCCCCCACGTTGCCCTGGGCCACCGGGCCGCTCGAGAGGGCCAGCGCAGCCTGGTAGCCATTTTCGGCAGTGGGGCGAACCTTGGAGCTGCCCACCAACAAATCAAACAGCACCGCCGCTGGAACAATGGGAACCACCGTGGGCGTGCTGAGTTCGGCGATGGGGTGACCCAAACCCCGCTCCTCCAGATAGCGCATCACCCCTCCCACCGCCTCGAGGCCATAGGCACTGCCCCCCGAGAGCACGATGGCCTGCACCTTCTCGATTAGATTCACCGGGTCGAGCAAATCGGTTTCGCGGGTTCCTGGCGCACTCCCCCGCACGTCTACCCCCGCCACTGCACCGCCTTGGGGGAAAACCACCGTGAGGCCAGTGAGGTTTTGGGAGTCGGTGTAGTGTCCGACTTGGATGCCGGGCACGTCGGTGATGGCGTTGAGCGGGCCGGGCTGCATGAACGGGTTCAGCATAACAAAAACAAGCCCTCCTGGACTCGAGCTGAGAGCGGTTTCCGCAAAGAACCTTGGGATGGCTTGAGTATATTTACTGGGCCGGTCTGAGCAGGGAACCGCGATAAGCCCCCTTCAGCCAGGAAAGGGGCTTGTTCGGTTGGAGAACTAAGCTGCTTTGGGTCGCTGGATAAAGCGCACGATGAAGTACACCACTGCCGCTACGATCAGGATGGGCACCAGCACTTTTAGAATCACCCAGACGATGCCCGCCAAGCCCTTCAGAATGGCCCCCAAGAAGGTAAAAAGCCATCCACCCACCCATAGCACCACCAGCACAGCTACAGCGATTAACAGGCCCAGCACAATCCACTCGAGGATGTCCTGTAGGGAACGCTCGTTCATGTTCTCAGTATAACTCAAGAATTTGCGCCAGCTTCGACCCTGAGGGTTTGCTAAAGAAGCTGATCGCTAAAAACCTATCTCGGTCTGGGATAGTAAAATCGAGTCCTCGAGAACCCTTGTCCTGCACGTGGGATTCACGGTTTGATTCGATAGCTTCCAGCTTCCCGCCGAATCTGCCCGAACACTCAGTAAACCGCGCCCTACCGCGATAAGATTAGGCTCAAGTGGAGCGCTACCACGTTCACGAGGGTCTGGTGGTCGGGCGTAAACCCCTGCCGGTGGGGGACGTGATTCTTTCTTTCGTAGGGCCTGAGGGGGCTACCCAGGCAGTAGCTCGCAAGGCCCTGCGACCTACTGGGCGCAGTGGGCGCTTGTCGCTGTTTCATCACCTGCGCTATCAGGTCTATCAGAAGCCGGGCAACGACCTGCCTACCCTGACCCAGGCCGAACTGGTGGGCCGTTTGGAGGGCCTCGAGGCTCCGGGACGCTTTCCCCAAGCCAGTTTTCTGGCCGAACTGGCCTACCGCCTGGCCTCGCCCGAGGTGGCCCAGCGGCTGTGGCCGCTGCTGATTTCGGGGCTAAAGGGAATTGCTAAACACGAAAATCCCCGGTTGGTGATGGTCTGGGCGGGGTGGCGCATCCTCAAGGCGGCGGGGCTCGCGCCCAACCTGGGCGGTGAGGGGATGGGCTTGCAAGACGGCCACCGGGTCGAGCGCGGCGGGATATATCTGGGCCTCGAGGGGCTGGAGAGCTTGGCAGCGGTGCTCAAGCTGCCGGGCGGCGAGGCCATAGAAGCCCTGGGGAATGCCCCCTTAGACCGCCTGCTGCAAGCCTTGTTGGCCCATACCCGCTACACCGTCGGAGACTTGGGTTCGGCTGGACTCCTTTCCAGCTCTCATGCCAAGGGTTGAAAATATCTGCGATGCAACTCACTACCCTGCTAGGTTCGGCCCTGGTCGTGCTGGGTCTGGCGGCGCTGGTCATCCCAGTCCGTCATCCCTGGGGACAATCGGCTCCACCGCTACCCAGTGGGCAGACTATCCGGGTGCTGCTCTCCTTCAAGCTCGAGGCTTCCAGCTTCGAGGGCCAGCACATATTTCCGGCCCTCGAGTTGACCCCTTTGGGCGATACTATCCGGGTCAACAGCGGCCCCGATGCCAGCCACCTGAGCCTGGCTTTCTCGGCCTTACCCCAGCGCCCTCTGCGGTTTACCATGCAAGACGGGGTGCTTTCTGCAACCTCGGACGGTCAGACCTACCGCCTGGGGCCAGCCGTGCAGCTCGAGCCGCTGCTGCCCGAGACCGCCGCCAAGGTACGCTACCGCATCCTCTCGACCTCGAGGGATAGCCCCGCCACCCACCCCGAATACCCCGGCAAACTCTGGCTCAGCCCGCTCCAGGGAGGAATTTTGCTGGTGAATGAGGTAGATATGCAGGACTACTTGAGGCGAGTCTTGCCCAGCGAGATGCCGGTGTTTTTTCATCCGCAGGCCCTGGCGGCCCAGGCCATCGCGGCCCGCACCTACGCCTATAGCCGCATGATTGCCTCACCCGAGCACAACTTCTGGAAGCAGTTCGGAGCCGACGTGGACGACTCAATCAACGAGCAGGTCTACAACAACACCTCTACCACCCCCGCCGGTGATGCCGCCGTAGAAGCCACCAGGGGGCAAATTCTGACCTTTGCCGGACAGCCCGTACAAGCCTTTTTCTTCTCCACCAGTCCCGGCTCCACGGCCAGCATCGAGCAGGTCTGGCCCGACCGTCCCGCCCAACCCTACCTCAAAGGTCAGACCCAGGCTTATCCCGTGCCGGTGGCCATCGCCGACGAGACCACCGCCCTGGCTTTCTTCCAAAACTGGAGCCGCAGCGGGTACTACGACGGTGCTTCCTCGCTGTTTCGCTGGAAGGTCACCCTAAGCCGAACCGAACTCGAGGCCATCCTCGCCAAAACCTTACCTGCGGTGTTCCAGAACTCCCCCGATTTCACCCAGACCCCCGAAGGCGCAACCTCGCCCGACTCACCGGATTTCAAGCTGGGAACCCTGCAAAACCTGGTCGTTACCCAGCGCACCCCCGGCGGCTTCGTGACCGAACTCGAGGTAGATACCAGCAGTGGGCGCTACCTGGTGCGGCGGGAATCCAATATCCGCACCCTGATTCGCCCCAACAAGGCTTTTACCGGCCAAGACGTGGTGCTTGAGCGCATCAGTGGGGCCAAGAGCCTGAACTTCGGGGCCTTGCCCAGCGCAGCCTTTGCTCTAGAAGCCACCCGCGACACCAGCGGGGCCTTGCAAAGCCTTACCTTTTGGGGCGGGGGCTACGGACACGGGGTGGGGATGAGCCAGTATGGGGCCGACCAACTGGGCAAGATGGGGCAAACCTACCCCCAGATTCTGGCCCACTTCTATCCGGGCTCGAGCCTGACCACCCTTTCCCCAGCCCCTGTCCCAAACACCCGGCGGTAAAACCTCATAACCCGTTTTTGCAGGAGTAAACCTTGCACTGAGACAACAGTTTCAGCCAGGTCGAGGGGCAAAATAAAGACCCGCAGCCAATTCTGCGGGTCATAGGGAGGAGTGGGCTTTATTGAGTTTCTGGCTTGGCTTGGTCTCTCCTATTGAACAGCACTCCTAGTTTGGGCAGCAGGAAGTAGTCCAGGCCCAAGTAGCCCGCGGTGCGCCAGGCCAACACCAGCCAGGTCGCGGCGATGAACATCCAGGGGTTGGTGCTAACCGTACCCGCCAGCAGATAGGCTGCATTCATCAGACCCGCGAAAAATGCTGCAATGCCCGTAAAGAGGCCCAGGATGAGCGCGATGCCTACCACGATCTCCCCAAAAGTGACCAGGTAACTGAAGAGGGTCGCGTTGGGCAGAGCTACGTTTTGAATAAACCAGGCATACCAACCACTCACGTCGGGGTGGTCTCCAGTAGTCTTCTTCAGGGCACCACTCAAAAAACCGGTCACTGCTGCCCCAGCCTTGCCCCCCACCCAGACCCCCGCCGGATTGGTGAGCTTTTCCCAGCCCGCGAACAGCCACAAGTAGCCGATGTATATTCGCAAAATCAGCCACAAGGGTGATAGTCGGGCATCTGCAAAGAGGAACCGGGCTAAGTTGGGCTCGGGAACGTTGACGTTGGTGTTGAATCTTGCCGTTGCCATAACCGCCTCCTTTATCCCTAAACTACCCGCACCAAGCCCGAAGCAGTAGGGCTGTTTGTACCCGTACGAATGTCCCTAGCGCGGCTTTGCGGGCAAAGGGGGTGTGAAAGCGTTTTATGAAAGGGGTAAATAGCGAACTTGCCCTTCCCAATCCGCAGGCGAGGAGCATTCAGCAATGACAACGCTGTGCTCGGCGACCAAGCTGATCGGTCTGTCGTCATAGACCAGAAACACACCTGGCATCGGTAATCCAGAGTTCACCCGCTGGTAAGCAAACCCTCGCACGGTGTTGATGTCATGGGTGAGCAGGATACGTCCCTCACTCGCCGCCCACTCCAGCACGAAAAGGCCATCCTTTTGATAGGCTTCCCATCTTGAACCCGAACGATATCCACCTCGGGCCGCAACCGCCGAACAGCCTGGAGAATGTGATTGTTGAAGTTCTCGTGGGCAGCAAATCGATCCATATGGGTAGTCTACAAAATCACCTAGTAGGTCAAACATTTATAACGGAGTATCTATAAAAAACTCTTTCGCTATAACTGCAAAACTCAACCTTATCGCGGTTTCCGCTATTTTTGCCACTACTCATGGCGGCAAAAAATGAGCTTGGTACGCTCTTTCTATCGGAGTGGGCTGCCATTTTCTTTCTGAAAACCGCTCTATTTATTTTTCCGCGCCAGAAGCTTTTCCAGCATTCCGTGGGGAGGGAAAAGTGCCTCCATTTGACGTTGGCCTTCTTCCGCCTCGAGCCACCGAGTTTCCAGATACTCATCCACCTCGGGCTGATGAGGCAGGTAATAGGCGATGGTCACGTATATATCCGAAAGTTTTAGCACCGGAAGGCTGTCCGCGATATCCTCGGCGCTCGAGCCCTGTTTGTAAAACCCGATCACCGTATCCAGCGTGACGCGCGTACCGCCCACCCGCACCGTTCCGGTTTCATCGGCGCGGAGGGGTTAGAGGGGAGGCTCGAGGATAAGAGATATAAACTTAGTACTTACGTATTTTACACGTAGCTAAGGTGGTAAGAGGTGCTCTACTGATTTTATCTAACGCATTCCCACATTCCCGCCGCAAACCCGTCGTACAATCAGGGCATGAGCACCGCCAGACCAAAGCACGCCTGGATGCGGGAAACCTATGCCAAAAGCCTGGAGAAGATGCCCGAGCGCAAGGTCGCCCACACCACCCTCTCGGGAATCGCTCCCGAGCCACTGTACACCCCCGAAGACCTGAAGGGTTTCGACTACGACACCAAGCTCGGCAACCCCGGAGAGTATCCGTACACACGCGGAGTTTATGGCTCAATGTACCGAAGCCGATTGTGGACCATGCGGATGTTCGCCGGATTCGGAACCGCCGAGCAGACCAACGAGCGCTTCAAAAAGCTACTGAGTGCGGGCCAGACCGGGCTTTCCACGGCCTTCGACCTGCCCACCTTGATGGGCTATGACTCCGACCATCCCTTGTCCAAAGGCGAGGTGGGCAAGTGCGGGGTGGCGATTAGTAGCCTTGCCGACATGGAAATTTTGTTTGATGGCATCAACCTCGAGGAAGTCACCACCTCCATGACCATCAACTCCCCCGCCAGCGCGATTTGGGCCATGTATCTGGCGGTGGGCAAGAAGCGCGGCTTCGACTGGAAAAAGATGGGCGGAACCATCCAGAACGATATCCTCAAGGAGTTCATCGCCCAAAAGGAGTTCATCTTCCCGCCCGAACCCTCGGTGAAGCTGGTCATAGACACCTTCGAGTGGGGGCCGAAGTTCGTGCCCAAGTGGAACTTCGTCTCGGTCTCGGGCTACCACATCCGCGAGGCGGGCTCTACCGCCGTGCAGGAGCTGGCGTTCACGCTGGCAGACGGGCTGGAGTACGTAGATTGGGCGCTAAAGCGCGGCCTGGACATTGACCAGTTCGCCCCCCGGATTTCCTTCTTCTTCAACGCCCACAACGACTTCTTCGAGGAAATCTGTAAGTTCCGCGCTGCACGCAGAATCTGGGCCAGGGAGATGCGCGAGCGGTACGGGGCCAAGCGCGAGGTCAGTTGGATGCTGCGCACCCACGCCCAGACCGCCGGGGTTAGCCTGACGGCGCAGCAGCCGCTGATTAATCTCTCGAGGGTCGCCATGCAAGCCCTGGCTGCCGTGCTGGGCGGCACGAACAGCTTACACACCGATGCCCACGACGAGGCCCTGGCCCTGCCCACCGAGGACTCGGCCAAGCTGGCCCTGCGCACCCAGCAAATCATCGCTTTCGAGACCGGTGTGACCCACACCGCCGACCCGCTGGCTGGTTCGTACTACGTGGAGTGGCTCACCGACCAGATGGAAGCCCAGGCCATGAAGATTATCGGTGACATCCGCCGCATGGGGGGGGTGGTGCGGGCCATTGACCAGGGCTACTTCCTGCGCGAGATCGCCGATGCCAGCTACCGCTACCAGCAGGAGGTCGAGCGCGGGGAGCGGGTCATCGTGGGGGTGAACGCCTTCCAGGAGGAGGGTTTGCAGGTGCCGATCCAGCTCATAGACCCCGAGGTCGAGCGGGTGCAGGACGCACGGCTAGCCCAGGTACGGCGCGAGCGCGACCCGGTGGCGGTGGCGGCGGCGCTCGAGGGGCTCAAGCAGGCTGCCAAGGAAGGGCGTAACACCATGCCGCACTTCGTGGAGTGTGCGCTGGCCTATGCCACCCTGGGCGAGATGATGGACGAGCTGCGGGTGGTGTACGGGGTATACGAGGAGCCGGTGCTGGTTTGAATTACAATGGAGTTGAGGTTTGTCTATGTCTAAAACTGATGACTTAGTAGAGTTGCTCAGACAACATAAAGAGAAAGAAGCTCAGACTCATGTTGATCTAGAAGCAATACGTCGTGAGTGGTTGGGTCATTTAGAAAATCTATTCAAAAACGTTGAAGATTGGCTAAAGGCTGCTGTAGCCGGAAATCTTGTCGAGCTAAATCGCAGACAGATAACGCTGGAAGAAGAATTCACGGGCAGTTACAAAGCGCCCTTATTGGAATTAAGGTTCAGTGATGGGACAGTTTCATTACGTCCTATTTGGTAGGGATATCATTGGTGCTAAAGGGCGGGTTGACTTTCAAAGCAAACTAGATAATTTTATTTTGCTTCTGGCCGGGAATGATAAATGGATTTACATGGAAGAGCCTGGTATTTACAGGAAGTTTGATAAGGCGCTATTTACCAATCTTTTGGGTCGTCTCCTCGGATCATGAGCAATACCAAGTTAGATTCCGCCTATGGATGGTATCAAATTACAAAAGATAGTCTTCTTTGGTAGATCTCAATAGGTAGTTCTCGTGAACCTCGAGGAAATCCAGCGCATCTTCTCCACCGCCCCCTTCATCCAGCACGTTGGGATGCGCCTGCTGGACGCGGGTGAAGGCTGGTGCGAAACCGAGATTGAAATCGGCCAGCAGCACGAGCAGCAAGACGGCTTCATCCACGCGGGAGTCCAGGCCACCATGGCCGACCACAGCGCCGGAACCGCCGCCGCGACGCTGATTCGGCCTGGTCAGTACGTGCTCACGGTGGAGTTCAAAATCAACTTGTTGCGTCCTGCAAAGGGGAAGCAATTGCGGTGCAGGGCGGAGGTTTTGAGGCCCGGAAAAACCCTTACCGTAGTGGAGTCTTCTCTGTTAACGGAGAAGCTGGTTTCCAAGGCCACCGTCACGATAGCAGTTCTCGACAAGTAAACTGAATGTCATGAAAGTTCGCTTTCGCTACTTCGACACCAAAAGCGGCAACCTGCCTTTCGCGCTTTATGTCCCACAGGGGCAGCCCCCGGCACTGGGCTGGCCGCTGGTGCTGTTCCTACACGGTTCGGGCGAACGCGGCCAGGATGGCAAGAAGCAGGCCGGAGTGGGCATCGGCCCGGCGATTCGGGAGAACCCCCAGGACTGGCCTGCTCTGGTGCTGATGCCGCAGTGCCCCGAGGGGCTGACTTGGGGGGGAACGGTGCTCGAGGCTGTCTACACCTTACTAAACGAAGTCCAGAGCGAGGCCAGAGCCGACAGCAGGCGCATCTACCTGACCGGTCTCTCCATGGGCGGACATGGAGCCTGGAACATGGCAATACGCTACCCGGATAAGTTCGCAGCCCTGGCCCCGATTTGCGGGGCCGCCGACCCTTTCGGGGTGATGTTCAACCTGAGCGGTATGCCGGTGTGGAACTTCCACGGTGACGACGACCCAGTAGTGCCGGTGGAGTTCAGCCGGGTCCTGGAGCAAGCCCTAGAGAAAACCGGCAACGAAAACATCCACTTCACCGAGTATGCGGGCGTGGATCACAACTCCTGGGATCGGGCCTACCGTGAGCGGGAGTTTATTAAGTGGTTGTTTGCGCAGAAACGTTGACCGCTCACCGCGAAGTTAAAGGCGACCCCCCAAGAGTTGTGGGGTCGCTGCCAATTTCGTGATGGCATTGCTGCCTTTAGCGCCCCCCTGCGCCCGTACCCGCACCAGCGCCGCTGGGCGCGCAGGGGGGCACGGTGCGAAGCTCGGCATGTACACAATTACGAGATGGTAGGTAGCGCTGGGGGGTCGCCTTTGCGGTCAACGTTCCTTACGCCGACTGCAAAATGGGGATTTCGGTCAGACTGGTGATGGGCAGCTTGCTGTTGCCTTGATGAAAGGCTGCCAGACGGGCTACCACGGTGGCTCCGGCTTTCTTGGCGACTTTCTCGAGGGCATTCATGGTTCCGCCCGAAGACACCACGTCGAACACCAAGGCCACCTTCTGGCCCAGAAGTTTCTCGGCCATGCGGCTGTCGAGCCAGAGGGTCTCGGAAACCCCCAAAGTTAGGGATTCGACCTCCTGGATGATGGGGTCTTGCATATAGGGGCGGCGTTTGCGGCGCACCACGATGTAGGGCTTGCCGCTAAGGGCGCTCAGGGTGTGGGCCAGCACGATGGGAGAGGTCTCGAGGGTCAGGATAACGTCGGTCTCGAGCGGTAGGTGCTTGACCAGAGCTTCGGCGGCAGCCTGCACCAGTTCCACATCGCCCATCAGCTCAACCAGGGGGATATGCACACCAGGCAGGGTTTCGACTACAGGCAGATGGCGGGTAATTTTGCCGACGGTAATCGGATAGGTTTCCATCAGTTCGACTCCTTTTTACGTCTCAGCTTACGCTAAAGCAGGGAGCAAAGAGCTTTTGACGTTTCAGCCCTCTGCTCTCCGCTCTTTGCTTTACCTCATCTCATTCCGGCTTGAACAGCGGCAAATGCCCCAGCGCAAGCACGTCTTGGCGGGGCGAGCCCTCCGTAAAGACGGCCATCACCGCCCCCACCACCCCGCCGACTTCCTCTATAAGCTCGGAAAGCCCCTTGAGGGTACTGCCGGTAGACACCACGTCGTCCACGATGGCGACCTTCTTGCCCTTAATCAGGGTGATGTCGGTGCCGTCGAGCACCAGCAGTTGGGGCTTGCCGGTGGTGATGCTGATAACCGTGCGCGAAACCGGGCTAATCATGTAGGGTTTTTCGGTTTTGCGGGCCACTACGTAGGGCTTGCCCGAGACCCGGCTAAGAGCATGGGCCAGCGGCACGGCCTTCACCTCGGGCGTGACCAGGGTCTCGATGTCGGCAGGCATGGCCTGGGCCAGCGCCACGGCGGCGGCCTCGACCACCTGGGTATCGCCCAGCATGTTGAACAGGGCTACCGAAACCTCGAGGCCAACCTGGACAACCGGAAGCTCACGGTGTACCCCGGCAATTTCTACGGAATGAGTTCTCACGGAAGTAGTCTACTAGGGTTACGGGAACTGGGCTCTGGGTTCCTTAGCGGCAAGCTCAAAAGTGGGAAGGATCAAAAGGTTAGTAAGGCCCTGAATTCATTTTTCGCCCCTTGTTTCCTGACTCCTAAAGCCCTATTGCGTTTTTGTGCTCAGATGGGCATAGCCCCTATACCTCTTGCGAGTTTATGTAAAACTGTCGTTGCGGACGAAGCTATTGGCTATCCGTGACTTGCGCAAGAAGTCTGAATATCCCAAGGTTCTTTCCGAAAACCGCTCTTCTCTTCAGACTGGCCTCAACCGCGTCCCATCCTCGGCGCGTATACTCGGTTTATGGTCAGTGCCAAGGTCGAAAGCATGGGCATGAACCCTGGCAATGGGGATTTGCTGGTGATTCTCAAAGCCGATACCGGAAAGGTTTTGCCCATCGTGATTGGGGCCTTGGAAACCCAGAACATCATGGTGTTTTTGTCGGGCGAGAAGCCCCCCAGACCCCTAGGGCCAGATTTGTTCGTCAACACCCTGGATTTGCTTGGGGTCAAGATACTGCGGCTGGAAATCGTCGAGCTGAAAGAGGGAACTTTTTATGGGCGGTTGGTGCTCAAGGGACGGGGCCTCGAGTACGACGTGGACTGCCGCCCCTCCGACGGCATGGCGATTGCTCTGCGAGCGGAGGCCGATATTTTGGTGGCGGAAACAGTTTTGCAGGATGCGGGCCTCGAGGAGTCCCATCTGAACCGGGGGGGCAGCACCCCTCAAGCCTAGAAAGGATTGAGTGTACAGCGTCAAAAGCCTGGTGTTCCTGGTAGTGTTGGGTAGCTTGGCTTTGGCCCAGCGCATAGCCGTGCTGGGCGACTGGGGAGCCGATTCTCCCTTCCGGCCCCAGATTGCCGCGGCCATGCGGGCTACCCACCAGCAAAAACCCCTCGAGGCCATCGTGACCCTGGGGGACAACTTCTACCCTTCCGGTGTACCGGTACAGCGTTTTGTGAACGATTTGCCCAAGCTCAGGATTTATCCCACTTTTGGCAACCACGACATACCCGCGCTGGAGGCCCAGTTCAAGCTATTTGGCCTGTATCGTACCTACTATAGTGTCACCCTCGGCAATATCGAGTTTTTCGTGCTGTACTCCGAAGGGTTTGATATGGCCCAGAGGGCCTGGCTGGAATCAGCCCTGCGGGCTTCTAGCGCGCCCTGGAAGGTGGTCACGCTGCACCGCCCGCTGTATTCCTCGGGTCTATACGGCGGTAGCCACACCCTGCGCCAAGCCCTCGAGCCCCTGCTCACGAAATATCAGGTCAATCTGGTATTGGCAGGCCACGAGCACGACTACGAGCGCTCCCAGGCCAAGGGAATTACCCACATCGTTTCCGGTGGCGGCGGAGCCTGGCTGCGCGGTTTTATATTTATCCGACCCCAAAGCAAGTTTCACCAAGAAACCCACAGCTATCTGGTGCTCGAGGCTACCCCAGAGCAGCTCTCCATTACTGCCTACAACGCTAAGAACAACATCATTGACCAGACCATGCTCCAACGATAAGCCCACCGCTACGCCAAGGGAAAGTAAGCCATACTGAGAGGATGGCGTACTCGACGGATTTGCGGGAGCGG
>JADMIM010000121.1 GCA_015478585.1 Thermaceae bacterium
CATATAACGTGCCGCTACGACCATCCACTTGCCAAGAGTAAATACCGCCGCTATAGGTGTTGGCTCGTGTCAGACCCAGGATGCGGTCTGCGCCGTCGTAGAAAATGCGTACCTGATTGCCTGAGTATGTCACGGACAACCGTCCGCCTCTACAAAAATAAGTGTAGGAGCCACTGAGCCCAGGGTTGGGGATTACCACTGGAGGTGGGGGCGGGGGTGGGGTCAGACCCCTTAGCTCGGCGTAAATCCTCGAGATGCCGCCCGGAGCCAAGTAGAAGCTGGTGCGGAAAGAGCTAAACCCACCTCGGCGTACATCCAGGGTGTAGTTGCCTGGATTCAGGGTGATGGTCAGCCGGGTGTATCCGACCCTGCGCCCATTCAGCAATACCTCGGCCCGTCCGACATTGGAGTCCACGATTAATGTGCCTGTGGCTGGGGGAGGCGGAGCCACTGGATTCAACTGGGCGTAAACCTGGGTGGTCTGACCCGGTTGCACGCTCACCGAGGCCCGGTAGGGGGTATAGCCCCCGCGTCGCACCTCGAGGTTGTAGCCCGCAGGGTTGAGGGTCAGGCTGATGGGCGTACTGCCCACCACCCGGCCATTAATCAGTACCTCTGCGCCGGAGACATTGGAACTCACCGCGAGCACGCCCGTGGCTGGCGGAGGGGGAGGCGGCGGGGTGTAGTTGCCCGCGATGTAGTAAGCCTCGTCTGTCACCCAGTCGTTGCTGGGCAAGGGCCTGACCACAATCGAAAGCGAACGGGCCAGGTTGTCGGCTCCACGGATTTTGGCCTGTCCAGTCTGGATATTTACGATATCGCCCACGTTGAGCGGGGTGCGGCTGGCTACGGCTAGCACCCGGTCTTGTCCAGCGGGGGGGTCAATCTGAAAGGTGTATTGACCGTTGGATGGGTAGGTACGGGTCTCGCCTGCCCGGAGGAAGTTATCTTGGTCGTAGGCGTTGGGCAAAATACCATCGATCTCGCCCGTAGAACGCACCCCGAACAAATACACGTAAGCATCCTGAGTGACCTGCACCGAGATTTGGATGTTCTGACCGAAGTCGTAGACCGGATCGCCAGTTTTGCTGGGGTCTTGATCCACCCATACCCTCACCCGTAAGTCGGCGGGCGGAACGGGGTTGACGATGATGCTCTGGGGTCGCAGTTGGGCAAAGCCTGAAGCCAGGGTTGCCATGAAGAAAAACGCAAGTATCTTTCGCATAAACCTCCTTTTCTAGAGTGTACCGTCTCGAGGCTATGTACATTCTTAGGCTAGTTCAAGAAGCCTTGAGCAAAGCGTGGTTTCTCAAGGTTGGTTAAACGAGACTCAATCCCTAATCGCGCCTATACTGTAAGCCCTATGAAGCGCTTGATGCCGGTTCTCGCAGGGTTGCTTTTCCTCACTCTGACACCGGCTTTCGCCCAGTTTGGCAGCCTACGGGTGGTGAGCGGCGTGGGCCTGGCAGCAGGCTATGGAACGGCGGGCCTCGAGCTGGAGATTCCCGACTACAGCGCCGTTGTTTACCCACGCGGCAGCCTAGCTTATACCCTGGGGGTGGGTGGACTGTACGCCCCGCCTTACTGGGGCTTCAACTTTCAGGCGAGGCATCCTCTACCTCGAGCCAGACTGGCGCGGCTTGTTTGGGGCCCTGCCCGGCGGGGCGAGCTGGCTGGCGCAAAACAACGTGGGAACCTTGGTGGGCACACTCTCCCTTATGGGGGGGCTATCGCTGGGTGCTGAACCGCAACTTTGACCTGGGGCTCGAGGGCGGCTTGTTCATCGCTACTGCCGACTACGGCAGCGTGAGCGCTATTGGCATCACCCCCACCCTAGCCGCAAGTGGGGGCTAGGGTGTCTGAAGGTTTGTTTATAGGGCTATGGTTTGGCTCACACCCCACCGCAGAAAACTTAGAGCTACCCAAAGATTCGTTAAGAAAGCCCAGAGTTAAGGGGTCTACCTCTAACTTTTTAGACGTTCTCGTTGTAAGGTGAACTGTATGAAAAAACTAACCATCCCTCTCTTGTTGGTTGGCTTGATGGCGGTACTCTCGGCGTGCGTGATTGTGGTTTCTTCCAAAGCTCGCAACTTTACCTATGCCAGCACCTACGTGCTGGCCTCCACCAACCAACCGGTAATTTGCGATAACCATATAACTCAAATCGAATATAGCTTCACCTATAACAGCCTGAGCGACGTTCCAGTGATTACCGAAAGCTGGACCGGTAAAGCCCCCACCAGTCCCACCTTCAACTTTACCCGCAATGTACCCGGCGACGCAGCTGTTACCGTCTCAGGCAGCCAGGTTTTGGTAGATTTGGTTTGGAACCCCAGAACCTCGCCGTTCAGTGTGGTCAAGCCCCAATCCATTGTTCCCACCCCGGTCAACCTACCCCCTACCAGCCAAACCGGTATAGCCTACTTGAATATTAGCGTTGGGGGCACTACCACCAACACCAGCTTTCCGGTTTATAGCAGTTGCCCCTAGCCCTTCAAGGAGATTGCCGTGATGATGCGTTTTCTAGGTTTACTCAGCCTTGCTTTTCTTCTGCCTTCGTGCCTGATCCTTACCGATGACGGGGTGTCCAGCACGACCATCACCCCACCTCCGGCCTCGGGGGCATACACTTATGTATGCAGGGGTGGGCGGCTCTCGGTGTCTTATTTGGGTAACAACCAGGTGAGTATTTTCTACGACGGTGCAGATCGCCTGCTGACCCTAACCCGCACCACGCCGCGCTACACCTACAGCAATGGAACGTATGCCTGGGAAGCCAGTGGGCGTAGCGGCACGCTTTATGTACGCGGTCAAGTGGCCGATAGCTGTTCCTACTGAAGCGGCTTAAAAGAAAACCCCCACCGCCTTGGTGGGGGTTTTGTTGTTGCTGGATTTCAGGCTAGTAGGATGGGCCGCTCGAGGTAGTAGCCAATCCGCTCGAGTAGAGCACCGGCTTCCTGGTGGCTGACTTTGGCAGAGAGGGTGAGCAGGGCCTGGTCGCCGCTGGCCCGCCCGAGGGTGAGCAGGGTCGCGCCGGGGAAGACCACTTGGTCGAAGGGGCCATCCACCAGCGAGAGCACCGTCAGGCCCTCACCCGCTTCGCTGGCATCGTGCAGCGAGTCGAGGGTTGCGCGCAGGGTCTGGGTGGGTATAACCCGGTGGCTTTTGAGTTCTTCGCCCTCGAGGCTGCCTTTGGTGGCCCGCAAGGGGAGCTGGGTGTCGGCCAGGGCCTTGTCTACTGCGCGGTAGAGCAGGGCGTAGAGCCCCACGTCGGTGCGCCAGGCTTCGGACAGGGTTTGGCTGGCCTCGAGGGAAGGCTTGAGGTGCACCATGCGCTGCCAGGCTTGCAGGCGCAGCATCCGAGGAATGGCGGGCATCACCGGCTCTAGCGGGGCCGAGGATGGCTCTGGGGTGCTGGGGATGGCCACCGGTGCGGCGGCTGGGGGCAGATCTTCGTGAACGGGCGGTGCGGCTTCGGCGGGGCTGGGCACGGGGCTATCGGGCAAGGGCGGCAGTGGGGGCAGCTCCTCGGCGAGGGACTGGATATTTGCGGCTTCGGAAGAAAAAGCCATGCCCGGATGCAGTGGCTCGGGCTCAGGGGTGGGCCGGGAAGGCATGACCTCCTGGGTTTCCCAGACCAGCTTGGGAGATTCTGCGGGCAGGGGAGGCTCGAGTTCGGTTTCGGGCAAAGGCGGCAAGCCCGCGAGTTCGGGGTTGAAAGGCTCCGCTCCAGGCGCGGCATGACCGCGTGCGCTTTGCGCATCCCCTGGCTGGTGGGCGGGCTCTGCTGACTGTTGGTGGGCGGGCTCGAGGCTGGGCAGCTTGGCCTCGAGCATGGATTCTAGGTCAGTTGCGTTTGCGGGGTGATGCCCGTTGAGGGGAGAGGTGGGGAGTTCGGGCTCGGGCAACAGCTCGAGCAGGGTGGGCGACTTGGGAGCAGGCTCTACGGGCGGGGCCATTTCTGGCTCAGCCTCGAAGTCGAAGTCGAAATCGAGGTCGTCCAGGGTAGGCCGCACGGCATTGGTTGGGGGTGGCGCAAGCGGGGGCTGGGCTGGGGCATTAGGCATCAGGTCGCCGAGCTGAACCCCTTCTTTTTGTAGCAGGGCTTGGGCCTGAGCCATGTTGGGAATACTGTCGGGCGGTGGGGCAGGCTCATCTAGGGCCGGAGGTAAGCTAACCTCACCGGCCATTACCTTGGCCAAGAATCCCAAAATATCCCGCTCTACGACGGTATTATCGGGGCCAGTACCAGTTAGCCTGCGCCAGTCAATGCCGTTTTCTTCGGCAAGACGGCGAGCCAGTGGGGTGACTTTGACTTCACTCATCCTGCTCACCATCATAGCGCAGACGTAACGGTTAGCTGGTGTATCTGAACAATACGCCTCCGCTATGGCTTGAAACTGCGTTACAGGGTGTTATGCATGAAGCTAAAGGCACAGAGCTAAACCTCGCGACTAACGCCGAAGGCCAAAGGCTACATCAGGACAGCATAATTGCTATATCGAGAAACACCGTCTGAGACGTGCTTTGGTTTTTTGACTTTGAGTTTTTGCCCTTGGCATTTAGCTTTCGGCCTTCAGCGTCTTGCTTTTTTGTATCCTGGGTCTTGTGGAAACCCGTTTTGCTGCTCTTTTAGGCCAGTATTGCCTAGACCTGAAACCCGGCCAGACCGTCATCATTGAGGCTCAGACCCCGGCCCTGCCTTTAGTCGAGGCCCTGGTTCCGGCAGTTCTGGGCTGTGGGGCCTATCCTTTGGTGTTGCTCGAGTATCCCTCTCAGGCTCGAGATTTTTACCAGTTTGGGGGGGAGTGGCTAGGCCGGATTCCGGCGGCCCGGATGGCCCTGACGGAAAATGCCGAGGCCTCACTGCGTATCCAGAGCGCGGAAAATCCCCTCGAGACCGCCAGCACAGACCCCACCACACTGGCCGCCCACCAGAAAGCCTGGCGACCCCTCTCGCAGCTCCGCCTCAAAAAACGCTGGTGTCTGACCTTATATCCCACCCCTGGATACGCCCAGCAGGCCGGGATGAGCACGGCCCAGTTTCGCAGCTTGGTAGAACACGCCCTCTACCTCGACCAGCCCGACCCGGTAGCCGCCTGGCACGAGCTTTCGGCCTTTCAGGCGGCCCTGATCGAACGCCTGACCAAGGTGAAAGAAATTAGGCTCGAGGCTCCCGGAACCGACCTGCGGCTAAGAGTCGAGGGCCGTACCTGGATAAACTCCGATGGCAAGCGCAATATGCCCAGCGGTGAAGTGTTTACCGGCCCCCACGAAGACACCGCCGAAGGCGAAATAAGCTTCAACTTGCCCAGCGTGGTATCTGGACAGCGTGTGGAGGGGGTGTATCTGCGCTTTCGGCAGGGCAAAGTGCTCGAAGCCAGGGCCGAGCGCGGCGATGGGTATTTGCAGCGGATGCTGGATACCGACTCTGGCGCACGGTTTTTGGGCGAACTCGGCATTGGCACCAACTATGGCATCACACGCCCCAGCGGAATCATTCTCTATGACGAGAAAATCGGTGGCAGTGTGCATCTGGCACTGGGGCAGAGCTATCCCGAAACCGGCGGAACCAACCCCTCGGCAATCCACTGGGATTTGGTGCTGGATTTGCGTCAGGGCGGGCGGATTTGGGCCGATGGCGAAGTATTACAGCAGGACGGGAAGTTCAGGTCGCTTTGAAGTCCAAGCTCTTCCCTGGTTACTTTGGCTAACAATCGGGCTCGAGCAGCTTCTTGTCCGGGCCTGCTAGAGCGATTGTCATGAATAAGCATCCATTATGCTCAGGGATTTTTTGTGAGTTAAGGAGGGGGTGGTTTCATGTGGTCACGCTCAGGGCGGGATATTTGGAAAGTGATGTACCTTCTGCTCTCCAGACACCTTTAGAGGGTTCACTACCCCATAAAATGGTAAAGATGCGGGATTTAGACTCCCAAGAAACCTATCTGGCAGACCGCATGGGCCTGGCCTTCGAGATGCGAGACTTGGTGGGTAGTGGGCCGGTTCCTCAGGCCCGCTATGCCGCACCCTACGGGGTGGTGGGGTTTGGCGAGGGCTGGTGGGCTGCGCAACTCGCCCGCGACTGGGTTCCAGCCGAGTTTACCCACGCCGGTACGCAGTTTGTGCTCGAGGGCGGCTACGACCTAGGCGGGGCGGCAGGGGCCGGGCTTTATGCCGCCAGCAGTGGGGCCGAAATCGTGCGGCTGGGCTGGGCCGAAAACACCGAGGTGGAGCTGCTGGCGAGTGCGCTTTCGCCTTATCGCTACTTGCGCTTCCTGCTGCTGGCCACCGGTCAGCGCGACGAGCTTTCGCGTATAGATCAGGCCCTGCTGCTCGAGCGTGACCGCCTGCGCCCAGAGGTCAGTCTGGACAAGAACCCGGCCAAGTTTCTGGCCTACTCGCTGCTCGAGCGCACCCCCATGTTCGTCGTACCCGAGGGCTATCCGGGCTTGGCTGCGGCCATGCAGCAAACCCTGGCGAGGGTCGGCAAAAGCTTGTCCTTTACCCCACCTCCCTCGGCGCTGGAGTTTTTCGTAACCGGCCTCGAGGCCCGGCACGAACAGGGCGACCCCATCGCGGCGGTGCTGGTGGGTGAGGACGAACGCAAGAAAATCGCCCAACAGATTCTCGAGAGCCGTGTAGACACCCTGATCGAACTTCCCGAACCCGAGGCCGAGGGGATGCTCGCCAAAGCCCTGGCTTATTGGTACAGAATTACCTGGGCAGCCTACTATCTAGCTTTGCTGTACGGGGTCGAGCCGGGAGACTGGGAAGTTTTAGACCACCTGCGGCAGGCTACGTGAGGGCCAACCTTGAACCAGGAAAAGTAAACACCTTCTCGTTTGGGAGCGGCGTTTACGGGATTGGTGCAGCACCATCCCCCATCCATCACGGATTTGGCCTGGACGACCTCGGAAGGCCCCCTTGGTTCAAGGAGGGCAAACCTGAAATGCCTGGCCTCTCCTTGGGAACGCAATTATCTGCATCAGTCCTGGACGCTATTTATGGCAGACCTCAGGAGCGGTGCCGAAAGTGGAGGGGTTTCAGTTGACTTTCGTCGTTCCAGATAGCGTGACCGAAGCTGCCGCGATTCAACGCTCGCTGCGGGGAAAGGTGGTGCTCGAGGGGAACCCTTTTGACACCAGGTATTTGGCTGCTCTCGATGCCTCGCACCCCACGCGCTTCTCCAAAGTGCAAGGGGCTTCGGTAGCAGCGGCGGTTTTGTGGGATAGGGTCAAAGGTGGGGTACTCGAGGTCGCTACCGCTAAGACCGACGAATCCAGACTGTTCCCCTACCTGCCGGGATTTCTCTCCTTCCGCGAGGTTCCGGTATATCTGGCGGCGCTGGCTAGACTCAGGGTCAGGCCAGAATTGCTGCTGGTAGACGGACAAGGCATCGCTCACCCGCGCGGCCTCGGCATCGCTTCGCATCTGGGTGTTTATCTAGGCCTGCCGTCTATTGGAGTCGCCAAGAGCCTGCTCTATGGCAAGCCTGAGGGCGAACTGCCTGAGGGGGCCGGTAGCGCGGTTGGCTTGCTGTCCAAGGGAGTCCAAATCGGTTGGGTATTTCGCTCCAGAGCCCATGTCCAGCCGCTCTATGTCTCGCCGGGGCATAGGGTGGGGATGGAAGAGAGCCTCGAGTTCGTCCGCAGCCTGGCCGGGAAGACCCGTTTGCTCGAGCCCTTGCGCCAGGCCCATCTGCAAGCCGGAGAGGCCCGGCGGGGTTTGGTTCACCCGCAGTGACGATTTGACCGCTCGAACCAAGCGGGGGTGGTTATAGTTGAACCTGATGCTGCGCAAACTGCTCAAACAGTTTGGAGTGGGCCGAACAGTCTTGCTCGTAACCTTGGCTTCGGTACTGGTCTCCGAGATGGTAACGGTGGTTTCGGCCTATCTGGTGGGGGGTGGCCCCGGCCCCACGGGCTTGCTGATTGGGGCCATCGTGCCCCTGATTGTGGCCCCGCTCTTTAGCTCGGTGCAACTCAGTCTAATCAGTCAGCTCGAGCAGGCCCGCGATGAGCTGCACCACCTTTCCATCACCGACGAACTCACCCAGGTCTACAACCGCCGTCATTTTCTCCAGAAAGCCCAGAGGGTGTTCGACCAATCTCGCAGCACCACCCAGCCCTTCGCGCTGGTGCTTTTTGATATAGACGACTTCAAGCGGGTTAACGATACCTATGGGCACATGGTAGGCGATCAGGTGCTGCGCCAACTTGCCGAAGTGGCCCATGCCAGCATTCGCAAGCACGACCTGCTGGCCCGCTGGGGTGGAGAAGAGTTCATGCTACTGCTTCCCCAAACCGGCCCGGACGAGGCGCTCGAGGTGGCTCGGCGGGTGCAACAGGGTATTGCGCAAAACCCCCCACTGGGGCCTGGCGAAGCGCTAAAGCTCACCCTCAGCATCGGGGTGTCCTTCTTCCAGCCCCAAATATCTACCCTCGACGACCTGCTCAGGCAGGCCGACGATGCCCTATACCGAGCCAAAAACCTCGGCAAGAACCGCGTAGAAACCATGCTAATGGCTGGCTAGAGCGGTCTGCATAAGGTTTGACCAAGCCGAGGCTTTAGAAATTGCGCCCCAGATTGACAGTTGGCGCTCGGAGGGGGTGCGCGTAGCGCATAGCCGCTCTGCGGCTAACCTGGAGGGG
>JADMIM010000122.1 GCA_015478585.1 Thermaceae bacterium
CCATCGCCCAGACCGAAACCTGGGGCCTTTCGCCCGAAGGCACCAAGATTCTCGAGGAAGCACCGATTTTGTTCCCCAAGATGGAGACCCAGAGCAAAGACAGGGCAGAGGACGACAATAAAAAGCCCTCGGCTGTGGGCCCTGGATCCTCTGCGGTCTCACCAGAGGTCAACGGTCAAATCTCCATTGACGACTTTGCCAAGGTCGAGTTGCGGGTGGCCGAGGTAGTGAAATGCGAAAAACACCCCAAGGCCGACAAACTGCTGGTGCTGAGCCTCAACCTGGGCGACCACACCCGGCAAGTGGTCTCGGGGATTGCCCAGTGGTACACGCCAGAGAGTTTGCTGGGCCGAAAGTTGGTGCTGGTTGCCAACCTCAAGCCTGCAATGCTGCGCGGGGTGGAGAGTGAGGGCATGATTTTAGCGGGCCAGGATGCTCAGGGAAATGTGGTGGTGGTCAGCCCAGAGAAAGACTTGCCGCCGGGGGCCAAGGTTCGCTAGGGTACCGCTCTAATTGCTTATCGCGCCTTCGGCTATTTTTGCTGCGACTCTTAGCGGCAAAAAGGAGCTTGGTAGGGTCTTTCTATCGCGCTTCTGTGAACCGGCCTAGCCCAATGAATACCCTCAGGCTCTCGCAGGATTCTTTGCGAAAACCGCTCTAACGCAGTGGACGGCCCTATTTTTCTGAAAACCGCTTCTAAGCCTCGAGAGCATCCAGATACATACTGGGCGGCTTGACGAGTTAAGCCCGTTAGAACCATACTCTAAATAGTCTAAAAAGGAGGCTCGAGTGAACATCAGCAAGAAACTGCTGGAGCGTGCTCTAGGACGACGCGAGTTTTTCCGCCGAGCGGTAGGGGTGGCGGTAGCGGCAGGCTTGCTGCCGCTGGCTAGGGGTCAGACTTCTGCTCAGAGCAGCGAGGGTCTGCCCAGCTTTACCGGGCCGGGGGCCAATCCCTACTGGAATGGGGTCAATCCCTTCGTGACCTATCCGCAAAAACTGCCCCTGTTGCGCCTCACTGACCGGGGCATCCAGCTCGAGACTCCCCGCCCGTATTTTCGTAGCCCCTTTACCCCCAACGAAGCCTTTTTTGTACGCTACCACTTAGACCTGATTCCCAACAGCATTGACCTCGCCAGTTGGCGGCTTGGGCTCGAGGGGAATTTTGATAAGCCGCTGGCATTTTCGCTGGACGACCTGATGAAGCAGTTCGAGCCGGTCTCGGTTGCAGCAGTGAATCAGTGTTCAGGCAACTCCCGTAGCCGCTTCCAGCCCCGCGTGGCGGGAGGCCAATGGGGCAACGGCGCTATGGGTAACGCCCTGTGGACAGGGGTGCGGCTGAGCGATTTGCTGAAGGCGGCTGGGGTCAAGGCGGGCACGGTGCAGTTTCAGTTCCAGGGGCTCGAGCGCGGCCCTGGCCCCCAGGGTAAAGGCTCTCATGCCTTCATGAAGTCGCTGGACTCCAATGACCCGGTGCTGGAAGAGTGCGTGGTAGCCTACCTGATGAACGACGAGCCGCTGCCCATGCTCAATGGTTTCCCGGTTCGGCTGGTGGTTCCGGGAAAGTTTTCTACCTACTGGATGAAGCACCTGACCTGGATTCGTGCTCTGACCAAACCCGACGACAACTTCTGGATTGCCACTGCTTACCGTATTCCCGATACCCCCAGGGGCAACACTACCCCTGCCGAGGCCAGCCAGGTCAAGACCGTGCCCATCGGCAATGTCAATATGCCAGTACGTTCGTTTATCGTTGACCCCGACGGCTCGTCCAAGTTGATAATGGGCTTGCCCAGCAAGATACGTGGAATCGCCTTCAGTGGCTATGGACGAGTCACCCAGGTCGAGGTTTCCGCCGATGACGGCAAGACCTGGAGCGTGGCGACCCTCGGTACATATAATGGCCCCTACGCCTTTCGCACCTGGGAGTATGTCTGGAAGCCGCAAAAACCCGGTAAATATACCCTGGCGGTGCGGGCTACCGACGAGAAAGGCAATGTTCAGCCCGACCAAGGGGTGTGGAACCCTGGTGGCTACCTATGGAACAAGATCGAGCGCCAGGAAGTGGTGGTCGGGACAGCCAGCTAGGGGGATGAATGAGAAACTATTACTGGATTCTCCTGATGGCCCTGGGGCTTTTTGCTTTGGCCCAGGGCGATACTCTGCCAGGGGTAGTACAGGAAGGCAACTACGCCCCCGGCACGCTAGGAAGCATTACCCAACCCTTGCCCGCCTCGAGCCAGCCCGACTCGGTGTACAGCGTTGGAGCCTGGCCTACCTATACGCCCGAACTGGCTGATGGCCCCGGCAAAGAACTGGTGCAGGGCTACTGCCAGGTCTGCCATAGCTCGACCTACATCACCATGCAGCCCCCACTGCCTGCGGCTACCTGGGATGCCGAGGTCAAGAAAATGATCAACACCTTCGGCGCACCGATTCCCCAGGATGCTGCGGCACAGATTACAGCCTACTTGCAGGCCCACTACACCCCCGAAACCCGCAAGCCCTGATTGCCTGCTGCGCTTTGGAGGAGCGCTGCTGGGTGCAGCCTGAGAGGGGTTATGGTGGTTCTCTGCTCAGACGAGCCCAGTCAATAGGCCCAGGCTACCCCAAGGTTCTTTTCAAAAACCGCTCTAGGCGCTGACAAAATCCAGGCGAATCATCTCGTCCTTGGAAAGCTCTAAGCTCAGCGCTCCAGCGTTGCCCTGAGCTTGGCGGGCATTTTTGGCTCCAGGGATGGGTAGGGTGTCCTTCTGAATGCACCAGCGCAGGGCCACTTGTGCTGGCGTAGCGCCGTGGGCCTGAGCGATTTGCTCGAGGGTCTTGAGCAACTGGGGAAGGCTCTCTTTGCGGGTCACGTAGCGCTGGCTGCGGTAGCGGCCTGGAGGAGGGGTGTCCAGGCTGTATTTCCCGGTCAGCCAGCCCATGCCAAGCGGGCTATAGGCCATGGCTACGATGCCCTCGGCCTGCATCGCCGCCAGCAACCCACTGCGCTCGGGGCCGCGCTGGAGCAGGTTGTACTCGATCTGGTTGGCGGCCACAGGTACGTTATGTTTTGCCAAAACCTTGCTGACGCGTTCCATCTGAGACAGGCTGTGGTTGGAGATGCCTACGGCCTTGGTCAGGCCCAGTTGGTAAGCCTCAGCCAGCGATTCGGCCCAGCTTTCCAGGGAGACTGGCGGCCAGGGCCAGTGCAACAGATAGAGGTCGAGTTGGGGCAGGCCCAGGCGCTTCAGGCTGGCCCGCAGTGCTCGCAGCATTTGCTGGCGTGAGAAGCGCCAGGGGAAGGGAAACATCTTGCTCACCACCAGCGGTTTTGGGTTGTTGGCCTGGTAAAACTCGCCAATCATTCGCTCGCTCTTGCCCAGGCCGTAGACCTCGGCAGTATCGAACAGCCGAAGGCCGGACTCGAGCCCCGCCCTATAGGCCTCTCGAGCATCATTCTCTGCATAGCCTTTGCCCCAGCCCCAGACCAGGGTATCGCCCCACTGCCAGGTGCCGATGCCAAGAGGGGGGATGGGTGAGAGGCCAGGAAACTGGATGGAATCGTTCATGTTTGCAGCGTATCCGTGCTCAGGAAAAAACGTAGGGTGCTGGGTTACGGAGTCTGAAGCCTATGGCGTTTTTCATAATTGCTCCCTCACAACACAGTAATTCATTGCACCGCTCGTAATCCGCACGGTGCAATCATAAAAATCCCTCTCCTTCTCTCTCAGTCGGGGTAAGTCTTGCAGACTTACCCCGGAGAAACTTAGCGTTCTTTTTCTTCCTTGTCGTCCTGGCCTTCCTCGAGCCTTGTAAATGCCTCCAAAGCGGATCTCACCCGGTCGTGCAGCCCCCTGAAGCCTTCTGGGCGCAGTCCAGTCAGCAAGTGCAGGGCCTGGTCGGCGTTTTCGACAGCGTACAGGTGAAAGGTTCCGGCTTTAATTGCCTCCAACACCTCGTCGTGTAGGGTCAGGTTAGGAATGTTGGCCCTGGGTAGAATCACCCCCTGCTTGCCCGTCAGACCCAGGGCCTTGCAGACCCGGAAAAACCCTTCAATTTTGGCGGCTGTGCCCCCGATAGCCAGCACCTTACCGGTCTGATCTACCGCGCCGGTCACGGCAAAGTCTTGCCGCAGCGGAATGTTGCCGATGGCCGAGAGCACCGCCAGAAGCTCCGCCAGGCCCGCTGAATCGCCTTCCAGGGGCACATAATTTTGCTCGAAAGCCAAGCTCACGGTGGCAGGAAATGGCCCCGCTGCCCCGTAGTGGCTGCGCAGATAGCCGCCCAGGGTGAGCACCGCCTTGTGGAAGATTTGCCCGCCCAGACCAGCTTCGCGGTCTATTGAGATCAGATGGTCGCGCCCCGGTGCAGCCCGCGCAGTTAATCGTGCCGGGCGACCCCAGGCAGGCAGGGTCTCGAGCACCACCAAACTGTTGATCTCGCCCACCTTTTGGCCCTTCACCTGGAAGCTCCAAACGCCTTCCTGTACAGCCCTTATAAACTCCTCCTCGGAATAGAAGGCTCGAGTATCACGGGCTTGCAGCGCGGCCTCGACGGTCTGAGTGGTGAGGGTTCCAGTACCCAGAACTGCGGCTTCTTCGGCCAGGGTACGCACTTCTATTAGCCGCGCGTCCATCCGGTCGCGGGTTTCGGCCATGCGGCGTGATTCGTCGTAGAGGCGGGCCAGCCCGCCTTGGGTGAGGGCGAAACCCTGTTCGATTAGCCAGCCCCCCAGGGCGGCTTGGTGCTCCAGGGTGGCGGGCAGGGTAGGAGAAAACTCAATACGGATGCGAAAGAGTTCGGCAAAAGCCGGGTCGTCGTCGAGTTCGTCGAAGGCTTCGTGGCTGCCTATAAGCAAAACCTGCATCTGCACCGGAAAAGGTTCGACCTCGAGGCCCACCGGAATTTGAGCATCGGTGACAGGCTCGACCTGCTCGTTGCGCAGGGCCCGCTTGAGGGCTTCCCAAGTGCCTTCGCGCTTGAGGCTGGCCGCGTCCAGAACCAAAAAGCCTCCCTGGGCCTTGTGAACCGCACCGGGGCGAATCAGTGAGACGTTAGTGCTCCAGACCCCACCTTGAGGGGTGGCGTTGAGCTGTCCGAACAGCCGGGGTGCGGTGGCGTAGGGCTCATAGACGATGGGGGGTGGCGAGCCAGACCCCGAAGAGGTGAGCAGATTGGGCCGCCACTGGGCCGGGTCTATGGCCTCGCCATTTTCGGCATAGCGTACCAGACGGCCTTTTAGAGCCTCGAGATAAGCCCGTCCCTGAGGGAACTGGCGCAGCAGAGGCTCGAGGCGGGTGTTGAGGTAGTTGCTGGCCCAGTCGCGCCGCAGCTTGCGCAGGGCTTGTTCGTAGTTGGCGGCTGCGGCCAGGTTGGCCAGCATGACCTCCTCGAGCCGAGCCGAAAGCTCCGCCGGAACCGCCCCTGGCCCAGCGAGTTCCATACGCTCCCCGTTTTCCGACAGGGCAAACCCCGCCGCCTGAGCCTCGGTGTGCAGGGCCTCGAGCAGCTTTTCTCCTTCATGCTTGAAAGCCCGCTCGAGCCCGGATTTCTCTCGTAGATACGCTCCCTGCCGAAACAGTGCGTCCAGACGGCTGGTTTCCGATAACAGACCTTCGATAGCCTCGGCCAGCAAGGTTTCGTTGCCGCTGGGCAGGGTTAGCACGGCGGCTTTGCGTTCGGATAGGGGCACGTAGAGCAGGTCGGGTGGGGTTTCGACGCTTTGTCGGGCCAGGTATTCCAGCAGGGCCTCGTGCTTGCCCAGGCTGGGTGGCCCCACCAAGTAGGCGTGAAACCCCCCTTTGAGGGCTAGCTCGAGGGCAGCTTTAGCCCGCTCCTGCCCGAAAAAAGGCGGAGGTGGGGGCAAATCCACCACCTGGTTCGGATTCTCTGGAAAAGTGCGCCACTCCAGCGCAGCGTAGGAGAGCCTCATGCTGGGTTAGTCTACCAGTGAACCCCTGGTGGCAAATCAGCCCCATGAACCTGAGAAATTACCCGTAGCGGCTCAGCCAAAAGTCGGTCTCAGTCTCACCCTAGCCTCTCTCAGAGCTTGTGATCAAGTCCCTTCTCCTCCTGGGAGAAGGGTAGGGATAAGGGCTTTATCTGCGGTGGGTATTAGACCAGAGCCCTTCAACTAACCCAACCGGCACTTGTAAAACCCTGATGTTAACGCTCCTAATCCTGTTATGCTAGTGCCAAAGGAGGCAACTATACTATGTCGCTGCGGGTTCTCGGAATGATCCTGGCGGGGGGTCAAGGTTCTCGGTTGTTCCCCCTCACGGCCAAGCGGGCCAAGCCCTCGGTTCCTTTTGGGGCGCGTTACCGCATCATTGACTTCGTGCTCAACAACTTTCTCAACTCCGGTATCTATGGCATTTATGTCCTGACACAGTTCAAGGCTCAATCTCTCACCGAGCACGTACAGCGGCACTGGCGCTTTGGCGGGATGCTCGAGGACTCTTTCGTCTTGCTGGTTCCAGCACAGATGTACCGCTACGAAGAACTGGGGCCGGTGTGGTATCGCGGCACCGCCGATGCCATCTACCAGAACCTGCACCTGATCAACAATCACAAGTCCGACGCGGTGGCAATTTTCGGCGGCGACCACATCTTCAAGATGAACATCGCTCACATGACCGATTACCATGCTGATCACCGCGCCGACTTGACCATCGCGGCATATCCGGTGCCGATAGAGCAGGCCAGCCGCTTCGGGGTGTTGCAAGTGGACGAGCAGTGGCGTTTGGTGGGTTTTCAGGAAAAGCCCAAAAACCCCACCTCGATTCCTGGCGACCCCAACTGGGCCTTGGTTTCGATGGGGAACTACCTGTTTCGCACCGAGTCGCTGGTAGAGCTTTTAGAGCACGATGCCAAGGAACAAAACTCCTCCCACGACTTCGGCAAAGATGTGATTCCCCGAGCCCTCACCGAGGGCTACCGCATCCAGGTCTATGACTTCAAGCGCAACCCCATACCGGGGCAGAGTGGCCCCAATACCTACTGGCGTGATGTGGGAACGCTGGATGCCTACTTCGAGGCCAGCATGGATTTGGTGGCGGTCACCCCGGAGTTCGACCTATTCAACCCGGAGTGGCCGCTACGGGCTGCTAACTTCAACTCTCCTCCCGCGAAATTCGTTCACGAAGCAGGCAACCGCACCGGTCAGAGCTTCAACAGTCTGATTGGAGGTGGCACCATTATTTCCGGTGGCACGGTGCGCGAGTCGGTGATTTTCCGCCGTAACCGCATCAACTCCTACGCCCTGGTCGAGCGCAGCATCCTCTTTGACGAGGTGGAAGTGGGGCGCTACGCCAAGCTCAAAAACGTTATCGTAGACAAAAACGTGCGTATTCCACCCAACACCACCATTGGCTACGACTTAGAGGCCGACCGTGCTCGAGGTTTTACCGTGACCCCGGAAGGCATCGTGGTGGTGGGGAAAAGCTATCGGTTTTGAAGCCAGACGCTAAACGCTAAACGCCAAACGCTCGGAACAGCGTGTAGAATCTTAGGCGTTTAGCGTTCAGCATTATGGACAAGCATCCCGGCAAAATTTTCTATCGCCTCACCCGTATCTTTCCCGGTGATGAACTTCCTGGTGGGCGGGTTCCGGCGGCCAAGGTTTATGCCAACCCGCTGGAGTCGGTAGATTTGCCCGAACCCACCCGTGACGGCGGCGCTGGGGTGTGGCGGGTGCTCTCGAGGGTTTCGCCCACCACTCCCAAGGTGGGGGCTTCTATATCGCAGCCCGAACTGAGCCAGTTGTTGGCCCCGCTGGCGGTCAAGCGCGGTGGGCGGGGCTATCCTTCGGCGGGCGGAGCCTATCCGCTCGAGGTCTATCTGGGCGTACAGCGCCTACAAGATACCTTTGCCGGTACCTATCACTACGCCGCCAAGCAGCACCAGCTCGAGCAGCTCACCAGCAAGTTCGACCTACCCAGGTGGAAATCGGCCCTGATGGACTTAGAGGCTGTAGACCACTGCGCAGCCTTGTTGGTGTTTACTGCCATACCCGAACGCAGCGAGGCCATGTTTGGGATGCGTGGATATCGCTACGCGCTGCTGGAGGCGGGGTACGCAGTAGGTGAGGTGATGGTGGCTACTACCGCCTTGGGCTTGCAGGCCTACCCTGCCGAGACCTTCTACGACGAGGAAATTCGCAAACTACTGGGGTTGCCCGACACGGAGCACCCGGTGGTAGTGCTGCTGCTGGGGCGGTAGGGCTGTCGGGGTGGCTAGCGTGAGAGGGTACATCGTTTGGGTGCGGTCAAGGGTCTTGTTGAACTCCACCCTGCCGTATTAGCCGTCCTTCTCCCATATTTGCTCGCCCACCTTGAGCTTGCCCGTATCCACCCAGCCTTTGCTGGTCATGAAGGGGTGACGGGGGTGGTTTCCAGCGGTTCCTGCTGGCCGTGGTAGGACTTGAGGGTGAGGTAGGTGATTTTGGGGTCTATCGCGGTTCTCTGAATTTTGCCGCCACCATACTATGGGCGGCAAAATATCAGATGGGCACAGTAAATAGGCCCAAGCTACCCCAAGGTTCTTTTCAAAAACCGCTCTAAGTTTCTCCAGGGTAAGTCTGCAAGACTTACCCTGACTGAGAGAAGGAGAGCGACATCAGGAGATGCGCCCAGCGCATAGCCGCTCGCACGGG
>JADMIM010000123.1 GCA_015478585.1 Thermaceae bacterium
CTGCTACTCCCCCCGCCCCGACCACCAACCTCCAGCTCACTGCTCCCGCCAAAGTCGCCGACCTGACCAAACTCAGCGCCGACGGGCAGTTTATGGTGGCGACGGTTGCTACCAACCAGGGAGCCAACTACCCGGTAGTTGTGGTGGCAGCCAGCAGTGCCAGCGCCCTTAGTGGGGCCATTCTCCACCCCAGCGTGGCGGGACTGTATCTGCTGGCTTTTTCCAGGGTTTGTACCCATCAGGGCACCACCATTGACAACCCTGCGGGTGGCTTGATGCACTGCTCCAACCACGGTCAGGACTACGACCTGAAAACTGGTAATCCTACCGGCAGCGCTAACAAGACCACGGTTCCCCTGGCCCAGTTCAGCCTCGAGGTGCGTAACACCAGCGAACTTTGGGTCACTACAGTGCTGCGCGACGGCGGCAGCGGCGGTGGAACCACCCCTCCCGCACCCACCACCGCTCTCACCCTGAACGCCCCCACCAAGATTGCCACCCTGGCCCAAGTCGCCGGAAACGGGCAGTTCCTGGTTTCTACCCTGGCTACCAACCTCAACGCCAGCTATCCGGTGGTGGTGCTGGCTGCCTCCAGCACCACCGCGCTGAGCGGCGGGCTGCCCCACCCTACGGTTCCCAACTTGTATATTCTGGCCTTCTCGAGGGTCTGCACCCACCAGGGCACCACCATTGACCCCCCTACGGGAGGAAAGATGCACTGCTCCAACCACGGTCAGGACTATACCCTGACCACCGGCAGCCCCACTGGCAACGCCAACCAGACTACGGTTCCCCTGGCCCAGTTTGGCCTCGAGGTTCGCAACGCCACAGAGGTCTGGGCAATCAGCGTGGTACGCGATGGCGGTAGCGGCGGGGGCGGTGGCGATGATTGAACGCCCACTGGTGCGGAGCATCTTGAGTTTAGGAGTGATTTTGGGCATGGCCGTGGCACAACCCCAGGTCGCTGTGGTACGCACCTACAGCGACCACGTGGAAGTGGATGTGGGTCAGGGGCTCGAGCTAGTCTCAGCCACCTGCCCGGCCCGACTGTTGGGAGCCACCCTCTCGGCGGTTCCCAAGGGCTTCAACCCTTGCGTAGTCGAGCTGAAAGCGGGCGACCAGACTTACCGGGTATGGATCGGCGCACAGGGCGAGTCGGGCTTCAACGTGATTTTGGGAGGCAACACCCAGTTTGGCCCTGCCGGAGCTTTTACTTGGGGTAGCGCACTGCTGCTGAGTGGGGGCTGGGGCGACCTTCACCTCAATGGCGAACTCGACTACGCCGCAGCCTCTCCCCTGGATGGACGCTTGCGGCTGCGCTACCAGGACACTCAGCTCGACTGGGCCGGAGCTGCGGGCCTGCCCGGCCACCCGGCGGGCGATACCGGAACCGGACTCTACGCCGCCCAAGACCTGGGCATGTTTACCCTAGCTGCTGCCACCCCACTCGCCACGCCTGCCAGGGTGGGGCTGGGCCTCAATACCGCCAACGTCTGTTTTGGCGGCAGCATGAACATCCAGGCCAAGGACATCATTTTGTGGGCCAGCGCGGGGGCTCCGGGCTTTAGCATACGGGCCCAGTACCAGCCCAAACGAACTACCTTTCTCGACTTCGAGGGCATCTACCGCGACACCCCAGCCTTTCACCTGCATTTCGGCGGCAGCGAAGTGGCTGGATACGCCGAGATATGGGGCCTGGCAGGCGACTTGCCCTTTGACTGGCTCAAGTATTACGCCAAAGGTAGCCTCAGCAGCACGGGGTTTAGCAGTGCAGGCCAGCTAGACAGCCCTCAAAGCCATCTCGAGTACACCCAAGACCCCACCAATGGCCTTTACCTGAACGGCTACTACAGTGTGCCCATCGGCAATAACCTCACCGAGTTGCGCCTGGGTGGGCAATACCTCAGCGCCGGGCCAAGCTATGGACAAGCCCTTTCCAAGTGGCTGTGGGACGCAAACTGGGGTACCGATTTGGGGCTGCGCTTCGGCACCCTGGGCCTGGGCGGGGTGCTGGGCCTGAGCTATGGCGACAGCGTGCAAGGTGACTACCGGGTGGCGCTAGGCCTCGAGGCCGACGGCTTCGGTCATGGCGACAGCTACCGGGGTACTGCCGAAGTTATCTTGCGGGGCCTCGAGGGTTGGCAGTTTGCGCTAGAAGCCAAAGCCCCCTTCACCCAGTTCGGCAACACCGTGATCCAGCTCAAGGCTTCGCAGTGGCTTTTCTCGCCGGTAGATCCCCCGGCAGCCGACGTGCATCTGATAGCAGCAGACGAAACTGTTCCCCAATACGAACCCAGCTACTGCTGGAGATGGAGGTAGGTATGCGCAGTTTAGTGTTCAGCTCGTTGGCAGTTGCAGCCTTGGCAGCTCTGGTTTTGGCGGCTCCCATCAACTATACGGTCAGTGGGCAGGTGGTTTACGATGCCAAAGGCCCCACCGGGCATTTCCAGGGAACCAACAAGGCCGTGAGCGGCAACTTCGCGCTAGACGGGAGTAAGCTGAGCGGCAAAGTGTGTGTTGACCTGGCCCAGTGGAGCTCCGGCGAAGCTCTGCGGGACAACCACACCCGCGATATGTTCGAGGTGAGCAAGTTCGCCCAGGCTTGCCTGGACGTGCTCAGTGTGGAGGGCAATCCCGCCAGTGGCAGTGTCACCCTGAATGGAAATCTCAACCTGCATGGCAAGAGCCTTCCGGTCAAGGTTCCGGTAACGGTCAAAATGAACGGCAACAAGATGCAGCTCGAGGGCCAGTTCGATACCAAAGTGACCGACTGGGGCATGAGCCGTCCCAGCCTGCTGGGTCTGAAGGTGGACGATGTGGTAAAGGTGATGTTCCGGGCCGAGGCCAGCCCGCAATGAGAGCATGGCTTTTGACCTTGCTAGGGCTGGCCCTGCTGCTGGCCCTGGCCGAGGGCTACAAACAACTGGCCTGGGTGCGCTGGGACAGCGATAAAGGTGTGGCAGTATTTTCCAACGGGGCCAAGGTGGTGGATAGCATCAAGCCCGGACAGTTCGCGGCTTTCCAGGACGGCAGCTATAAGGCCCTGCCCCAGTGGCGGCCCCCGCAGGACATCGAACTCACCTGGACTTCCCAGGGCTTCCGCCGGGCAGTGTTCAGCCACGAACGGCATTTTGCCGCGATTGGGGTCAAGCACTGCGAAACCTGCCACGCCGATGATAAAGGCTTGGGCAAGAACACCCCATGGCCCTCGCTGGCCCCCAGCCCCGACCTCGAGCCCCACAAGGCCACCTCCATCGGCAGATTTTGCTCGAGCTGTCACAACGGGGTCAAAAGCGCCTCGCAAATAGACGTATCCAACCCCCCCATCCAGACCCGGATTTTCAGCGCCTTTGGCAAGGCCGGAGACAGCACCTGCGACCGCTGCCACGCCCCCGCCAGCCACGGCGCAGACTTCACCGCCATCCACGGGGAGTTTGCCCAAGACGGCGCTCAATGCACGTCCTGCCACCGGGGCGGAGCCAACATCAGCCCCCAAATGCTGGGACAGGCCCTGGCCTTCGTTCAGGCCCAGCTCAAGCTAACCCAAAACTCCGAGGACACCGCCGCTTTCCAAAAAACCCTGCCCAACCACTTCTGCACCTACTGCCATGCCCCCGACCGCGAACTCTGGCAGGAAAAGTAGGTTTGCCTCCTGGACAGGGTTTTCCAGTAGGGCAATTGAGCCGTTCTGGAGCCGCTCGAGCCCGCCAAACTTTCAAGGGCGCTTGAGGTTATCGCGGATTTCCCGCAGCAACTTAACTTCTTCGGGGGGTTCGGGCGGCGCGGCGGGGGTTTCGTTGCGCTTTGCCATCGCCATGATGTGGTTCATGGGAATCACCACGAAAAAGTACAGGGCCAACGCTACCAGCAAGAAAGCTATGACGGCGTTGATAAAATTGCCTATCATCAGCGGCCCCCACTTGATAGCCGAGAAATCTGGCTTGCCAAAAATGGCCCCGATCAAGGGGGTTAGGATGTCCTTGACCAACGAGTTGACAATAGCTCCAAAAGCCCCGCCGATAATTACACCGACGGCCAGGTCTACGACGTTTCCGCGCATGATGAACTTCAGGAATCCGTCTAACATGTGCTCCTCCTTGGAATAAGTTGCGGGCCGTCGGAAGATTTTCGGGTGCTTCGCCACATGGTTTTGAAGATGAGATGATGCTGTGACGACCCGCGGCTAACATACGCCCAGGGGTATAAGCCCGTCAAGACCGTGAGAAACGAGAGAAGGCTGGCTGGGATCTATTTCTCAGACACAATCCGCCGAACGAACCACCCTGCGCTCGAGCGCAGCTCGATATACCGCCTCGTACTGGTCAGTAATGGTCTGGGGGGAAAAGTGTTTTTGGGCATGAGCACGGGCGGCCTCCCGCATCTGCGGCAGCTCGCCGGAAGTGAGTAGCTCCACCACAGTGTGGGCATAGCCCTCGAGGTCGCCAAACTCGGTCAGTCGGCCTACCTCAGGGGTCAGCCACTCCGGGATACCCCCAACCCTGGTTGCCACCACCGCGACCCCACAAGCCAGAGCCTCGAGGCCCGATTGACCGAAGCCCTCGTATTCCGAGGCCAGCAAGAACAAGTCGGCTGCACCGATAATTTCCTCGGGGTTTCTGACCGTAGCCAGCGAGGTCACGCTGTCGTCCACGCCCAGACTGTGGGCTATGCTGAGGGCTTCGGCTCGCTCTGGGCCGGTGCCTACCAGCACCAGCCGGGCCTTGACTTTTTGTCGTATTTTTGCAAAAGCGTGAATCAGGTCGCCGACCCGCTTGACTGCCCTGAAGTTGGAGGCGTGAACCAGCAAAAACTCGTCCTCGGCAGCATAAAACCGCTTGGCCTGGGGATTGGGGCGAAAACGTTCAGAGTCCACGGCGTTGTAAATCACCTGGGGACAAACTCCGAAGTGCCTCGAGGCTTGCCCAGCCAGGCTCTGTGAAACCGCCGTTACCCCTTCGGCCCGGCCCAGGGCCTTGGCGGTGAGGGCCTGATAGGCCGGGTCAATGCCCAGGAGGGTCACGTCGGTTCCGTGCAAGGTGTGTACCAATGGAATCGTGCCCTCACAGGCCAACCAGGCGGCCACAGCGTGGGGCACGGCATAGTGGGTGTGGATCAGCTCGAGTTTTTTCTCGGCTATAGCCCGCTCTAAAGCCCCTGCCAGAGCCAGCGTATACAGCGGAGCCGGGAACACCGGGTAGTTGGGCACTTCTACCGCGACAAACTCCACCTGGCTACCACTGGGCATCCGAAAGGGAAACTCCGTAGCAAAAAGCCAAACCTGATGGCCCCGCTCGGTCAGGCGGTGGGCCAACTCCGAGGCCACGATACCGCTACCACCCAAACCAGGATAACAAACCATGCCCATGCGCACAGCTTTTAGCCTAACACCCGCCCGCTCCAAGAGTGGTTGCAGGATTGCTTTTGCGAGGTGGAAGGTAGAGCGTTAAGCGTGGAGGGTAAAAAAACTTAAAAACACAAACCGCGTCCCGGACGGTGTTTCTTGATAGGGAAATTGTGTTGTCCTGGTGTAGCTTCTTGGCCCTTTGTATTTTGCTGCGTTTAGCGTCTTGCCTTTAGCCTTCTTCGCTATCTAAAGTTTATGATTCACGGCCCTCACGTAAATCCTAAGATTGAGCGATTAGACTAGGCGTGCTTTGAAGCTGCTACGCCTGAGCCTGTTGCTGGTTCTACTCCACTCTGCCGTGCTGGCCCAAGACACGACCAGTGGGCTGCTAGTGCCCCGTATCGGCGACCACGCCGGTTTTACCCGCATTGTTCTCGACCTTCCGGCGGGGGCTACGTATACCCTCGAGCCCCTTGGTGCGGCCCTGCGGCTGAGCTTGCCGGGCCTTACCCTCACCCCTGGCATCACCTATGTCAACCGGCCCGAACTGGCCGGGTATGTGGTGGAGCAGTTCGACGACCACGCCGGTATTCTCTTTCTGACCTCGCAGGGGGTGAGCCCCCGTTCGGGCTACAAAGTGCAAGAACTGCCCGCTCTGGACGGCAGCGGCAAGCGGCTGGTGATTGACCTCTCCGGAGCCTTTGCCGATACCTCGCCCTTCACCCCACCGCCCACTTTTAGTTTTGTGAAAGCCAAGGGGCGGCAGTTCAGCGTGGTATTAGACCCTGGCCACGGGGGATCAGACTCGGGAGCGATTGGCTTGTTGGCGGAAAAAGATGTCAACCTGGACATTGCCAAGCGCGTGGCGAGCTTGCTGCAAGCCGCCGGGGTAGAGGTCATCATGACCCGCACCGACGACAGCACCTTTTCGGCGGACAAGCGCACCGACCTTACGGCACGGGTCAACCTGGCCAAAGGAAAAACCCTCTACGTCTCAATTCACGCCAATGCCATAGACCCTCCCAGCACCGACGGCACCTGTGGCCTCGAGGTCTACTACTACGGCCCCGATGGCACCCGGCCCCTGTATCCTCCCGCCCTACCGATTGTGCCAAGCCAGCCGGTAATCGTCCCCCCCGCGGCCACCCCCGAGGTGTTACAATCCGATGCCAACCCCAGCCCTCCGGTCTCCCAACCCCAAGAGGTGGTTCCACCCTCTCCGCTGCCCTTGCCTACCATCACCCCGCAGATGGATTCACTGCGGCGGATGCAGCTCTCGCGCACGCTGGCCTCGAGGGTGATGTCGTATCTGCTGACCACCACTGCTGCGCTAGACCGAGGGGTGCGCACCGCCGACTATTTCGTCAATAAGTTCGCCACCGTGCCTTCGATTCTGGTAGAGACGGGCTACGTGACCCACCCCCTGGAGGGCCTCAACCTGCAAAACTCCGATTATCGTGACCGCATCACCTACGGAATCGCCAGGGGCATTCTGGAATACCTCGAGAACGACTACCCAGCGGGATAAGCAAGGCCAGAGAATATTTGATGTAAAGTCCACCCAATAGGGCTAAAGCTGGATGCAATCTCCCCTACCCCCCTTACTAAAGGGGGCGAAAAAACCTCGCCAAGGTTACGATCCGAAGCCCGATCGGGGCTGGATGGGGGGGGGGATTTCTAGACCCACCCCACCGGCTATAGGCTGAAGACTATCACCTGAACTTGGTATTAAGTCGCTCCATGGTGAGGTTGCCGGGGAGGATATTTTGCCACCCCCTCCAGGTTAGCCGCAGAGCACTAGGCCCAACGGGCCGGGCTTGGCCCGTGCGAGCGGCTATGCGCTGTGCGCATCTCCTGATGTCGCTCTCCTACTTCTCCAGTCGGGGTAAGTCTGCAAGGCTTACCCTGGAGAAACTTAGGTGGTCGTGAACATTGCACCGAATTGCAAGCTGTGCAATGAATTGCCGTGCAGCGTGGGCGCAGTAATTATGGAAACCACCATAGACAAGGAGGGAAACCATGAAGCTGAAAGGGAAAATTGCCCTGGTAGCCGGGGCCACCAGGGGCTGTGGACGGGGTATTGCCATAGAACTCGGGGCCGTGGGGGCAACGGTGTATTGCACGGGGCGAAGTATACGCGGCAACCGATCGGATTTGAACCGACCCGAAACCCTCGAGGAGACCGCCGAATTGGTCACGCAAGCGGGCGGTCAAGGCATCGCGGTGCGGGTGGATCACACCCAGGAGGCTCAAGTCAAGGCCCTGCTCGAGCGGGTAAAAACTGAGCACAACGGACAATTGGACATCCTGGTTAATGACGTGTGGGGCGGTGATTCTTTGACTGTGTGGGGTACGCCGTTCTGGGAACTCGAGCCAGCGCAAGGCTGGAAGCTGCTCGAGCGCTCGGTTTATAGCCACATCCTCACCAGCCGCTACGCTACCGCCCTAATGGTCGAGCGCAACTCCGGGCTAATCATCGAAATCACCGACGGGGACACCTTGAAGTATCGGGGCAATTTCTTCTACGACCTGGTGAAAACCAGCGTGATCCGGCTGGCCTACGCCATGGCCGAGGAGTTTGGAGCCAAGCGATATAACCACACCGGCCAGGAAGATGCCATCGGTAAGAAGAACATCACCGCTCTGGCCCTCACACCGGGCTTCCTGCGCTCGGAAGCGATGCTCGAGCACTTTGGCGTGAGTGAGGCCAACTGGCGCGAGGCTATCCTCCAAGACCCCTACTTTGCCGAGTCGGAAACCCCCCACTACATCGGACGAGCGGTAGCAGCGCTGGCCTCCGACCCCAAGGTTCATGAAAAGGCCGGGAAAGCCCTGGCAACCTGGCATCTGGCGCGTGAATACGGCTTCTTGGACGTGGATGGGCGGCAGCCGCACTGGCAGGAGTTTTATCAGCGGATGCAAAAAACTGAAGGCCAAAATCCGCTCTGAGAGCGGTTCCCATGAATACCCCGAACCACGGTTTTTGTTGTTCGACCTTACCGCGCACCAATACCCGCAGCGCACTAGGCCCACAGGGCCGGGCTTTGCTAGCGCACGCGCTACAGCGCTAAGCTGCCGTGCGAGCGGGGGGCCTGTGGCCCTTGACTCCAGTACCGGCCTGGCCGGGGGCCTGTGGCCCTTGACTCCAGTACCGGCCTGGCC
>JADMIM010000124.1 GCA_015478585.1 Thermaceae bacterium
GTGCTGGTGGGTGTAGACCGTGGGGAAGGCCCCCAGGCCGAGACCGACCTGGCCGAACTGGTCGAGTTGGCTCGCACCGCGGGGGCTATCGTTGCCTTTCAGGAACTCATTTACCGGCCCCACCTCGACCCGCGTTATGCTGTCGGGCACGGCAAGGTCGAGGAAATTTTGAGCCAAGCCTACCACCAGAATGCCGGAACCCTGATCTTCGGCATCGAACTCACCCCGGCCCAGGCGCGTGAACTCGAGACGATTACCGGGCTCAAAATTCTCGACCGTACCCAGCTCATACTCGACATTTTCGCCCAGCATGCCCGCACCCCCGAGGCCAAAGTGCAAGTCGAGCTGGCCCAACTCAAATATCTCTTGCCGCGCTTGGTTGGACAGGGGAGAGATTTATCCCGTCTGGGCGGCGGAATCGGTACGCGGGGGCCAGGTGAATCCAAGCTCGAGCAAGACCGTCGTCGCCTGCAAGACCGTATTGCTGAGCTGACCCGCAAACTCTCTGAAATTGCCAGCCGCCGCCAGGAAGCCCGCCGCCAGCGCGAGAAGTCCGGGGCCGCGGTGGTGGGCGTGGTGGGTTACACCAACGCCGGTAAAACCACCTTGATGCAAGCCCTTGCTAAGGCGGGGGATGCCGGAGAGAACAAGCTTTTCGCCACCCTGCGGCCCCTTACCCGCCGGGGTTTCCTGCCGGAAATCGGCGAGATTCTCTACACCGATACGGTAGGCTTTATCCGCCATATGCCCGACGAACTCCTGGAGGCTTTCCGCTCCACGCTGGAAGAGCTGCGCCATGCGGACGTGCTACTGCACGTTCTGGATGCCTCGCAGGAGGGAGCGCTCGAGCGTCATGCCGTAGTCGAAGAGCTGCTGGGTGAGTTGGGGATCGAGGTACCGCGTATCCTAGTGCTTTCCAAAGTGGATAAAGCCGGTGGGTATGACCTCGAGTTTCTCAAAGAACGCCTGGGCGGAATTCCAGTCTCGGCGGTCAGAGGCGTAGGTCTGCCCAGCCTCAAGACGGCGGTTGCCGAGGCGCTGCTGGCAAAGGGTATAAAGCCCCTGCCCTGGGCCTATGTGCAGCAAGAGTCCGGGCCCAACTATTCGGCTTCGACTGACTAGAGCCGTGGTATTTGACTCTCTGACCTTAGCTCTTTGTTAGCACCTGCATTCAACCACGTATCCGCCCCATCGGTTAGGCTAGGAAATATGCTGCTCACCCGGCTGGGTCAAGGGCGTGAGGCTGAGGTGTTCGCCTGGGGCGAAGGCCACGTGCTGAAGCTGTTCTGGCCGGAGTTTTCCAAAGCTGATGCTGACTGGGAAGCCAGTCTGGTACAGCAGGTGTGGCTGATGGGTCTGCCCAGCCCTAAAGTAGAGGATGTGCTCGAGACCGACGGGCGCTGGGGCATCGTTCTGGAGCGCATAGAAGGAGTACCCCTGACCCAATACATCGAGGGCGACCTGACCCGGCTGCACTTCGCTGCGCAACTGCTGGGGGTATTGCACCGCCAGATTCACGCCCGCCCCGCCGCGCAGCTCCCCTCGCAGCGGCAAAAGCTACTGCGCAGCCTCGAGATGAGCCCCCTTTCTGAAGTGCAAAAAACCACCCTCATGCGTTATCTCCAAGGCTTACCCGACGGAACTGCCTTGTGTCACGGTGATTTCCACCCTGAAAATGTCTTGATTTATGAAGGGGGTGTGCAGGTCATAGACTGGCCCAATGCCACCTGCGGCAATCCTGCTGCCGACGTGGCCCGCAGCGCCTTGCTGATTCTGCACAGTGCTCTGCCCGAAGACCTCCCGGCCAGGGGGGAGATTTTGCACAACCGTGAACGGTTTTTCCAGGAGTATTTGGGACACTACCAGCAGGGGCAGACTTCCGACCTCGAGGCTCAGATTGAGGCTTGGATGCCAGTCATCGCGGCAGCTCGCCTACGGGAGGGCATCGAGGAAGAAAAAGTTGGTTTGATGGGCCTGATTCAGCAGGGTTTGCGATAAACTTCAAGCCTTGGGTTTGAATACCTCGGTAAGGTCTATATCGCGGGCGGATCGCGCCTCAAAGTACAATTGGGCCTCGAGGGTTCTGAGGTGTTCTTGCATTAGTTTTTTGGCCTGTTGAACCTGCCTGGTTTTGAGCCTTTTGAGAAAAACCTGATGATCTTCATAGCCGCACAGCGAGAAGCTTTGTCGGCCATACATGGCAATAATGAGCGAAGACCGGGCCACCAGGTCGCGTAAGATGTCTAATAGCACTATATTTCTCGAAATTTCGGCCAGAAGCAGATGAAATTCGCCTGAAAGGGCAATAGCTTCATTTAGCCGCCCTTGCTGATGAGCGGCATATTCTCGAGCGATATTCTGTTCCAGATGGGCGTAGTCGGCTTCGGTAGCGTTTTGAACCACCAGTTCTACGATGTGAGATTCAATCAGACCTCGAGTGGCAAACACATCTCTGGCCTCCTGCACGCTGGGTTGGGCCACGTAGGCTCCACGGTTGGGCTTGAGGGACACGCATTTGTCGTAAGAAAGGCGCTGCAATACTTTACGAATACGCTCGCGGCTGACGGCAAACAAATCCGATAGTTTTTCCTCGGTCAGTTTTGTGCCTGGAGGCAAGCGATGGTCGAATATGGCCCGTTTGATCTGCTCGTATACCTGTTGATCAATATTGATCGTTTCGGTATCCGACTCTACGGGAAAGGATTTTTTGATCATCGTCTTATTTCTAGATTAAACCAAACCGCCCCCTTTTGAACAGCCAATCTATTTATTCATTGATACGCATAATCATGCTTGACATTGTGCACAATTAATTTTAGAGTTGTCCGCAATGTGAGGCTTTGTATTTAAGCCAAAAGGCTCCTCACAGGAAACCCTACCTAAAGGAGGCTGTATCATGAAAGCAACAGCGGTGCTGGGTGTAGGTCTATTTTTTATCGGAGTGGCTCTGGCGCAACAGCCGGTGCTCAAGATCGGTGTGAATGGTGTCATGAGCGGACCTGCTGCTTCCTGGGGGTTGGTGAATAAATATAGTGCTGAGACCACCGCAGCCATGATCAATGCCGAAGGCGGCTGGAAGATTGGGGATAAGAAATACAAAGTCGAAATCGTTGCTCTGGACGATAAAAACGACCCAAAAATCTCTGCTGCCAATGCAGAGAAACTGGTTTCGATGGGTGTGAAGTACATTATTGGCCCTAACGTGGATACCACCGCAGGTGCAGTGATGCCGGTAATGGAAAAAGCCAAAGCCATCAACTTTCCCTACGCCTTTTCCAAGGAGCTTTACACCCCACCGCACGGCAACTCAATTCTGGGCATGATCGCCAGCTATCAGGCTGGCCCGGTGATTTACAAATACCTCAAAGAGAAAAAGGGCGTTAAGAACATTGCTTTCCTGGCTCGCAACGAGGCCGATCCCCTGAACCAGATGAAAGAGGGTGAAGATGCGGCCAAGATGCTGGGTCTGAATATTGTTACATCTGGAGCCACTTACGAACCCGGCACCACCGACTTCGCCCCGGTGCTACAGGGAATTTTGGCCAAGAACCCCGACTTATTGGTGCTTTCTGGGGTGGCCCCCGGCGATGCTCCTTTGCTCATCAAGAGCGCCCGCGAAATGGGATACAAGGGTTTGTTGAGCACCGAAACTGCACAAGATGCCAAGATATTGCAGCAAGTCGCGGGCTCCCTGGCCGATGGATTTATCTCGGTAGGTGGGGCCAGCACGCCTTCAATCCAAACGCCTTATATGCTCGATTTTGTCAAGGCTTATACCAAGCGCGTGGGTGAATGGAACGATGAAGCTGGAACCAAAGTGTATGCCCTCGAGATGATTCTGCGCACCTTACAGCTCGCTGGCCCGGCAGCCATCAACGATGTCGAACTCTTCAAGAAGACCCTGACCAAGTTCAACATCCCTAACCCCTTTGTCAAGGGTAATCCCCCCCTGAAGTTCGTGGGCTCGGCCTACTTTAGTCAGCCTCGCCAACTGGGAGTGCCGATGGTGGTCAACGAGTTCAAAGATGGCAAGTTCCAGACCCTGTTCGTCGGCAGCGTAGAGTAGCCAAATCAAGCTGGTGATGGGGCTTGCTCCCACCTACTTGGGGAGTGTCATGTCGCAAATTATCGTTAATGGCCTCATGCTCAGCGCAACCTATGCCTTGATTGCGCTGGGTATTACCCTCATTTTCGCCATCATGAATGTGATGAATTTCGCACACGGGCAAATGTATGTGTTGGGCGGCTTTATGGTCTATTACACCTATGGGGTATGGCACTGGCCCTTTGCCCTTTCGTTGCTAGTGGCGGCCTTGGTTGTGGCGGCAGTGGGACTGATTCTCGAGCGGTTTTTCTTTCGCAGTGTTCTCAGGCGCAGCCGCCGCGAAGAAAGCACTATGCTGCTTGCCGTGGGTACGGCCCTGTTGCTCGATAGCCTGGCTCTGGCGCTTTTTGGCGAAAAACAACGCGGTGTGCCCGATGTGGTTTCAGGGGTTTATCACCTTGCTGGAGCCTACATTCCCGCTCGCAGGCTACTGATTTTTGCCATTGCAGCAGTTTTGACCACTGCTTTTATAGTTTTTATCAACTACACCCGTCCCGGAAGGGCGCTGCGGGCCATCGCTCAAGACCGCGAAACCGCTGCCCTGCAAGGGGTAGACGTGACTCGCTATAGTGCGCTAGGTTTTGGCCTGGGCGCTGCTTTGTCCGGGTTGGCGGGAGGATTGTTAATTTCCACTGATGCCATAAACTCCGGTGCCGGAAATCTAATCTCGATCAAAGCCTTCATCATGATCATGATTGGCGGGGCCGGGGTGGTTTCGGGGGCTATTGCGGGCGCTTTGGTGCTGGCCTTTAGCGAAGCCATCGGTTACTACTTTATCCCCGGATCGCTGCCGTATCTTCTTATCCTGACGGGTCTGATCGTGTTTCTTTTGTTTAGGCCCCAGGGCATCATGGGCCGGAGGTGGGGATGAACCGCCTCTTGGGGCCGCTTATAGGGCTGGCGCTTTACCTGGGAATCGTGCCCTTGCTCATTCACGGCTCGAGCTACTGGCTCACGGTGTTTATCAATATCTCCTTGCTGGCGTTTACCAGCTTGGGGGTCTGGCTAACGTTCTATATCGGACGTATCAACATCGCCCAGGGGGCCTTCGCGCTGATTGGGGGCTACGCTGTCGCTGTACTGACCACCCTGCACGGGTGGCCCTTTTGGCTTGCCCTACCGATGGCCGGACTTGTCGCTGGGTTGGTTGGGGGGGTGGTTGGCTCGACCATCCTGCGTCTACGTGGGGTGTACTTTGCCATGCTCACCCTGTGCCTAACCGAGGCTACCCGCCTGCTGGCCCTCAACTGGACAGGAGTCACACAAGGCGCATCGGGCATCATCGGCATCCCTACCCCTTTTGGGGGCGACAGCTCATATTTACAAGCATATTTTTTCTCAGCCTTGTTGCTGCTGGCTGGGCTGCTAGCGATTTGGCGCATCACCCAGTGCCGCATGGGCAGGGTTTTCCGGGCTTTGCAGGCCCACGAAGACTTAGCCGCCAGCATCGGTATCAATGTAGCCCAGTACCGGGTTTTGGCTTTTTCCATTGCTTGTGCCTTTGGGGGCCTAGGCGGCGCGGTGCTGACGGTATTTTTGCAGAGCATTTACCCTACCAGCTTCAACGTCACCAACTCAACAGACTTCATGCTGTATTGCTTTTTGGGCGGACTTCAGTTCGTGCTAGGGCCAGCCGTAGGGGCTTTGGTGTTGTTTTTGGGGTTTCAATTGTTATCTGCTTTGGGCAGCTATCAAGCGTTAGTCTATGCCATTTTGATGGTTTTGGCGATGCTGTTGCTGCCCAATGGGCTGCTGAGTTTGCGCTTTAGTGTGCGGCAAAAATCCATGCGCGAGGGCCAAGTGTGAGCTTATTGCAAGTCAGTAGCCTATCTAAGCGCTTTGGCGGCCTGCAAGCGGTGGATAACATGAGTTTTGAGGTGAGAGCCGGTGAAATTCTCTCGGTGATTGGCCCCAATGGGGCTGGCAAAAGCACCTTGTTCAAGATGATTGCCGGAGCCCTCAAGCCCAACTCGGGGGAGATATATTTTGATAGCAGACGGATTACCGGCCAGCCTCAGCATATTGTGGCGCAAAAAGGGGTAGTGCGCACCTTCCAAGAAACCACCATATTCCGCGAGATGAGTGCGCTAGAGCACGTGGTAATCGCGCACCATTTGCAAGCCACCTCGGGGGCCTGGGGGGCTTTTGTAAACAGTGGGCGCTCGAGGCGTGAGGAGGAAGCCATCCGTCAAAGCGCAGCGGAAATATTGAACTATCTAGGGCTGGGCCACGTTCAAAATGAAGCAGCCAAAAATCTACCTCATGGCTATCTGCGAGCTTTGGGAATTGCCATGGCGCTGGCAGCCAAGCCGAAGTTGCTTTTGCTAGACGAACCCTTTGCCGGGATGAACCCCGAGGAAACCGACCGCGCGATAGAGATGGTACGGGGCATTTGCATGCGGGGTGTAACCGTGTTGTTGGTCGAACACGACATGCGGGCAGTCATGCGGATCAGCCACCGGATTGTTGCAGTGAGTTTTGGTCGCAAAATTGCCGAGGGCAGCCCCCAAGAAATCCAGAACAACCCCAGCGTGATTGAGGCTTATCTGGGAAGAGAGGATGATGAGCTTGGCATCTAAGCCTCACCTTTCGTTGCACAATCTCAGCGTCTACTACGACACCGTGCGGGCTATCGAAGGGGTTGGCCTCAAGGCCAACCGAGGCGAAATTATCGCGCTGATTGGTTCTAATGGTGCGGGCAAGACCACCACTTTGCGGGCCATCACCGGGCTGGTCAAGCCCACTTTCGGGGAAATCTGGTACGAGGATCAGCGCATCAACGGCCTACCCCCTCACCGCATCGCCGAGCTGGGCATCCGTATGGTTCCCGAGGGCAGGCGGATTTTCCCTTTGATGAGCGTGCACGATAACTTGTTGATGGGTGCTTTTCTGAGGCGTAACCAGGCGGAGATTCGCCAGGATATCGAGCGGATATGTGCCCGCTTTCCCCGTCTGGCCGAGCGCATGAAGCAAGCTGCCGGAACTCTTTCGGGTGGGGAGCAGCAGATGGTCGCCATGAGCCGGGCCTTGATGGCTCGTCCCAAGCTGCTCCTCTTGGACGAGCCCAGTTTGGGGCTGGCCCCGATGGTGGTACGAGAAATCGCCAGGGCCATCCAAGCGGTCAACCGTGAAGATGGGGTGACGGTGGTGCTGGTTGAGCAAAACTCGCGTATGGCCCTGCGCCTTTCCAGTCAGGCTTATGTGCTCGAGACTGGGAAGATAGCTCTGGCGGGAGCTTCAGCCGAACTCCAAACCAACGACCGCATACGCCGCTTGTACCTGGGCATTAGCGACGAGAGCGAACCCCTTACGCTATGAGCTACGATCTGGTCATCCAAAACGGGCAAATCGTCACCCCCGAAGGCATTTTTGGGGGGAGTATTGCTATTGAGGAAGGGCGTATTGCTGAGCTATCCGAGCGAAGTTTGACGGGTCTCGAGACCCTTGATGCTGGGGGCCAGCTAATCTTGCCGGGGGTAGTGGATTTGCACGTGCATTTCAGTGAACCGGGGCGTGCTCACTGGGAAGGCTGGGCACACGGCTCGAGGGCTGCTGCCGCCGGGGGAGTGACCACGGTGGTCGAGATGCCTTTGAACGCTATTCCTGCGACGACCAATGTGACAGCGCTGGAGGCCAAACTAGCTGCTGCCCAGCACCAGAGCGTGGTGGATTATGCGCTATGGGGTGGCTTGGTAGACAACAATCTGGCTGATCTCGAGGCCCTAGCTCAGACCGGTGTAATTGGCTTTAAAGCCTTTATGGTGGACATTAAAGACGAGAGTTTTCGCTTTGTGGAAGGCCAGGTGTTGCGTGAGGGGATGCACCGGATTGCTCGGGCAGGGCATTTCCTGGCCGTACACGCCGAGGACAACGGCCAAGCCTGGCAGCGCACCCTTGATATGCAAGAGGTGGGTCGCCTCGATCGTCGGGCCTGGGGCCAAGCCCGTAGTCCCGAAGTCGAGCTCGAGGCCATTCGCACCGCTTTGGGGCTGGCCCAGCAAACCAATTGCCCCTTGCACGTGGTTCATGTAAGCATCCCCGAGGGGGTAGATGCCTTGAATACCGCTCGCCGCCAAGGGCAAAAAGTGACGCTCGAGACCTGTGCCCACTATCTCACGCTGAGCGACGATGATCTGGTGCAGCAGGGGCCCGAGTGCAAATGCGCCCCGCCCCTGCGAGACAAAGTGAGGCAGGAGGCCTTGTGGGATCAGGTTTTGGCAGGGGAAATAGACTGCATCACCTCCGACCATTCC
>JADMIM010000201.1 GCA_015478585.1 Thermaceae bacterium
CCCCTCGGTACGCCAAGCCGAAGGGTCGCGCTTCGGGATGCTCGTCGAGCCAGCGCTTCAAATACAACAAATCCTGCCCCCAATCGATGTTGCTATCGACCAGGTGAGCGTGTCCATTCGCCGGCCCGCCCGCCAATTCGTTGAAATAGGATAAGGAATGTGGGTAGATCGATAGGCTACTGCCCACCGTCCAGAGAACACCGCCCAGGACGAGGGTGGGAACGGCCCAACCGCGCCAGGCCTTCGGCTGGGCGGCCTTGCTGATCCAGATGAAGACGAAAGGGAAAAGGGGGAGCACATAGCGGAGGTGGTGGTTGAAACCCGTCTGCGAACTGACGAGCGCGAGGACGAGGACTGCCGGCGCCAGCAGTGCAACCTCGTGTCGCCAGGGGACGGAGTAGCGTGGCGCGATCAGGGTAAGTTCGAGGACAAGGAAAAATAACACCCAAACGCCGAGAGGAGCCTTGACCGCCAGGCCGTACAGATAGTAATACCACCAACCGCCTTGCCGCCACTCACCGCCCAGGTAGGAGCGAAACGTCTGCTCGAAATCCACTTTCTGCTGATCGATGCCCAGTAGATACTGGCGGGGAAGGGGCACGGGTAGTTCTCCCAGCCAACTGCCCGCGAAGCGATTGTTGCTCCGAGAACCGCGCAGCGTTTTGCTAGCGAATTGGTAAGCGCCCAGCGGTTCCAACGACCCCTCGAAGCCGTAGCCGAGGTTGAGCATGTAGAGGCCAAACAAGAGGACGAAGCCGAGTTGCATCGCCTCCGCACGCCAACGCGGCGGGATTGGCGAACGGCGTTTCGACCAGCGCCAGACAAGCCACAACAGCGGCCACAGCATAAAAAGGATGATCCAGGTCGATTTGGTGAGTTCCGCCAGCCCCAGGGTAATTCCCGCGAGGAGCGCCCGCGTCCAGCAAGGTCGTCGCAGCCATCGCCAAAAGGTGTAGCCGGCAGCCGCTCCCAAGGCGGCGGCACCGGTATCGGGGGTAATCATCTGGGCGTTGCCCAGGATGTTCGGCGAGAAGCACCACAACGTCAGGGCCAGCAATCCCGCCAAGCGGCCGTACAAGTCTCTGGCCCACAAGAAGCAAATGTATCCGCCCAGGAGGCTGAAGGGGATGCAGGCCCAGCGGGCGAGGGTGAAATACCAGAACGAACGCGGGCCGTTGGCCGCGATGAACGCGCTGCCGATATGGAAGGGCGTGTGTTTCGAGGGGGCCTGCGATCGGGGAGGCCAGTCGATCGTTGGCTGGGCGAGGAAAACGGGCAGGGCGGCCACTATGCGTACAAGAGGCGGGTTGACGCGGTAGAGGTCGAATTGACCGAATTGCCAGTGGCTGAGTCCCGCCGGCAAGTGGCCCACTTCATCGATGGTCGGGCTGTGTCGAGAGTCCCCCCAAGCCAGCAGAGCCGCATGGCCGAGCAGGAGCAGGGGAACAAGGACGCGGCTATACTTCAGAGTGCGCATGCCAACCT
>JADMIM010000202.1 GCA_015478585.1 Thermaceae bacterium
GCGTTGCTCGCGTCAGGGGGAGGTCAGGGCGCCCACGGATGTGTCAGTAGAGCCAGAAGTGAACAGTGCGCCACTCGCTGGTGATTCAACAGCCGAGTGGAACGTGAGCTTCGCCGCCAGTGATCAACACGTCATCACCGCTGTTCAAGGTCGCCCTGGATCGTGCATGTTTGGTCTCGATGTGACAGCGGCATCAGACCCAATCATTGCCTCGGACGGCTTGCTCGGGCCGGGTCTGTACTTTGCTCCGCCGATCAGCCTCGGAGAGCCGGGAAAACCTGGGAACTGCGCTGCTGTCGATGCCCCAGCCTCTGGCTGGAGAGCGAACAACACGGCGGCGGACGGAAACGTAAGAAACGGGAAATACGTCGGGGGCTAGATTCAGCAAGTGCTGGCTGCAGCCTGAGCCAACTCTGTGCCCCGATCGCCAGGCTATGCCCTGCCCACGACCGGCACTTGCGGGATAGCCCCCTCGCAGTTCTGACAGGCATGATGTGGAGGTGCCCGACAGCTCCTTGAGGGACCGATTGAATGCCTGGACTTGGCGAGGTCCCAGCGATGTTCTGGATGAAGCCGCTAGTAGCGGTGAGCGTGGGGCTGAGCTGCTCGCAGAGCAGTTGCGGGACCGGACTGAATGGTCCGAACGCATCTACCTGGCGGCGGCGCTGGGTGATGGGTCGGGACCATCAGGCATCGAGGAGCTTGGACAAGCGGCGACATCTGTGGGGCCGCACACAACGGACCTCCGCTGCGTCGCTCTGCTGGCCCTGTCGAAGCGATGTGAGTCAGAAGCCACCGCTGATCTGCTGGTCGGACTCAGCGACAGGTCAGGTGCGGTGCGCCGCTACGCCATGCTCGGGTTGGCCGCCTACGGAACCGCCGATGCTTGGGACGCAGCGTTCACCCAACTGGGGGCGTGGCTGAGGAGACCGTCCAAACTAGAGCCGTCCGCCCGAAGTAACTGTGGCGGTGTGCTTCTTGATGAGGGTGGCAGATGCCGAAGGTCTCCAAGCCCTATTGACACTCCTGCTGAGATTCAGGGATCGAATGCCACCACACGTCACCGAATCCTTGGCTGGAATCCTTACGGCCCTCGGCGGAGACAGCCCCGATACCACGGCACACTTGACCCTGGACGAACGAGCCGCCCGCTCCTGGTTTGTTGAACACTGCAATGGCCTCTTCGCCAACTGAGGTATCAACTATCGCCGGGTCGGTGACCCACTGCGCCACTTGGAGGGCAGCCACTGTCGACGATCGAACTACCGTACGATAGCCAGGTGGTAATCCATGTCGATCTCCCGATGGAACCGGCTTTTGGCAGACACCAGCATCAGAGAGCATTCAGTGCAGTTCTCCTGTTCTCGGTCACCCTTCTTCTCGTCTCCCTGGGATGGGCCCTTCCCGGTGCTGGCGGGTCCCTAGTGTGGTGACACGTAAATAGCCGCGCGATAGGGGTAGGATGGAGCTATG
>JADMIM010000203.1 GCA_015478585.1 Thermaceae bacterium
GACTGCTAGCGACAGCACTTCGTACGCGCATTCAGAGAACGTCTGAACTCTTGATAGGCTGGGTCTCTGCGCTATACCCCCGACTTTTTAGTGCCCTCCCTTTAGGAGCCATCACGTTACGAATCACTGTACGAATCACCGCACCCGTGTCAGTGATTCGTACAGTGATAATCGAGCCAAATGAGCGTGATCAAAGCGCCAAAAGTTGCATAATTCGTTCGGGATTTCTTGTTCTTTGTATGGAACACTTTTGGAATACATATCCCTTTAGCTTGATACAAGACAAACATAGGAGGGTTTCGAACACTTAGTGTGAGCAACATAGGTGACTCCTCTCCCGGTCATTTGCCACGATTTTTGCCAATTTTATCAAAGACCTCGATGGGTACATCTTTGCTCCCCCTCTCGTCCGCTCCTCTCCCTATCCTGCTCTTGAGCGGTGAAGCACGCTGCCCGGACAGGGCCGGACGGCAACTCAGCGGTGCGGCAGTGACACATCGATCGCCTGGGGCTGGCGCAAGTCGAGGAGCATCCTGCGCAGCGCCTGCTGGTGCGAGTCCACCGTCTTCGGGTGCCCCGATTGTCCCAATTGCCCAGCGGCTGCGCCCATACCAGTATCAAGTAGCTCCCCGAGCCCCCAGTGAGCCCACACCCCGTAGCGGGTGAAGTAGAAGCCGACTCGGCGTATCTCGTACTCGTCCCCCTCGTCCATAAGAGCGTAGGTCAGCACCTGCCGCAGCACCATCAGCATGCCCGCCGGTTCTATGCGTTTGGCAGACTTGAAGTCGATCAGGTAGCCTGCGCCGTCCTTGCTCCGCACGATCAGGTCCCCGTCGGCAGGCAGGCGTGTGCTGCCCGCGAAGGTGGGATTGGCCGCGATCACCCGCGGCGGCTGCAGGCTCCTCCGCGCCGGGTTGCCATGCCACAACGCCAGTTGAGCGGCCAGGTCCCGCCGCAGCAGTGGCAACCTTCCCGCCCCTCCCGATCTCCCCTGCCCACACGCCACGCTAGCCAGCTCCTCAAGCGTCGGGAGAGACGTCCGGAACAGGTACGCGAAGAGAGGCCATGAGCGCTCCAGTTCACCGACTACCCGGGCGGCATCGGCTGCTCCTGTGCCGGGGGCGGAGCTGCCAGCGCTTGGTGCCCAGAAATCGGACCTGGTCGACCGGCCAGAGGCGTATTGGGCGCTTCGGTATCCGGAAGGCGAAAGGAGAGGCGTGAAATCGAAGCGGGCACCGAATTCGCGGTAGAAGTTGTCCAGCTCGGCCAGCACGATGCAGTAGTCCAGGAGCCATGTTTCTTCGCGCTGCGAGGTGGCGTAAGGTCCTGTCCAGTCCCAGGGAGCCAGCTCATCCAGACGTGCTGCGAGCTCCTCCAGTAGAACGGCCAAGGCTGGCAGGGACTCCGCCAGGTGCCCCGACCGTGCACGTTGTGGCCCAGCCTGAGTGGCCTGTGCTAATGTTGGAGCACA
>JADMIM010000125.1 GCA_015478585.1 Thermaceae bacterium
CCACCTGGCGGTCGGGGAAGCGTTCGCCGGTGGACTCGCCCAGCCGAAGGCCCGGTTAACGGGCAACAGCTTCGGCAAGGGGCCGGTTGGCATTGCGCTTAAGGACCTTGACTTGGCCGCCGTGGGTGTGCTCGAGTCCTCCTACGACCGCCCCTGGTTCCTTCACTCCCATACCTCCCCCCTTCAAGAAGAACCCCACGTACGCGGCTCGAGGTGGGGTCTACGGCCCTGGAGATTGGATCGCTTTCAGTATACCCAGAGCCAAGGGCGGAAATTAAGGGGAGGGTCAAGTTGGGGGCTTAATCAATCGAGCCTTTCGCTTGATTGCCTGCGAGCTATCTCGAGGGGTCGGGCTGGACGCGGCTATTGGCTATCAGCCACTTCTGCCAGAAGTCTGCTAATCCCCAGGTTTGTTCCCAAGACCGCGATAACCTCAATCTCCTGCAAAACATTCGCTGGAAACAGGGGTTGCTATCCCCCTCGAGGAGGTTTAAGTGGCTCCAGGGTGAGGTTGCCAAATAGAAATTAGGTCGCTCTCCGACTCCGCCCTCGGGTAGCGGCGGAGCCGCTATGGCCTACAGCCATCCCCTTTCGGGGCGGCTTTGTCAAAAGCCACCTTGGAGATACTTAGCCCTCGAGCACTTTAGTTACCAGCGCGGCCAGATGCTCCGAGGCTATTTGGAGAAAGGCACTGAAGTCTGCGGGAGCTTGGCTTCCGGCGCTGTCGGTAATGGCCCGTATCAAGGCCAGCGGCAGGCCCATCCGCTTGGCGCTCCACAAAGCCGCCGCCCCCTCCATGTCTACTGCATCAGCAGCAAACATTTCGCGTATTCGTGCGGCTTCGGTGGGGTCGGCCAGGAAACGGTCGGCGGTGGCGATGCGTCCGGGCCGTACCACCAAACCCAGCCCCACAGCAACCCGCAAGACCCGTGCTGTAAGCACTGCGTCGGCACTGACGAAGCGTTCTCCGCTTGCCAGCTCACCAGGGGCTCGGCCAAAAGCGGTGATATCCACGTCGTACTGCACGGCATCCTGCGCCACGATCAAGTCCAGGGGTTTTAGCTCGGGGTTCAAGGCTCCGGCCACTCCTACCCACAAGCCCTGCCGAGGGTTGAAGCGTTGTCGGGCATAAGCCACCGCCGCTGCTGCAGCTACTTTGCCCACCCCGGTCTCGAGCAGCACCGCCGTATAGCGCCCCACCTGCCCCTGGTGAATCACCCAGGGGCCATCCACCCGCTCGTGCAGGTGCAGGGTTCCCCGCAGCACTTGGGCCTCGAGTCCTTCGGCGGCAAAAAGAACTATGTTCATTGGGCGCTAGACTAACACACTGGTTTAAGCAAGGTGGGTTACGGGTGTTGCATAAGGCGTTAAGAGCGATAACCTCGAGCGATCAGCCTTCAGCTTGATCCTAACTGGCGTTCCACAGCTCGGCGTATAGTCCCTCCTGAAGCAGCAATTCGGCGTGGCTACCGACCTCGATAACCCGCCCGGCTTCCAGCACTACAATTTGGTCGGCGTGGCGCACGGTGGAAAGGCGGTGGGCTACCACAATTACCGTGCGTCCGGGGCGGATGGCTTCCAGGGCGGCGACTACCTGGGCCTCGCTGCCCCGGTCTAGAGCGCTGGTAATCTCGTCCAGCAGCAAAACCCTGGCCTCGCGTAGCAAAGCCCCCGCGATGGCCAGGCGCTGGCGCTGCCCCACTGAAAGCCCACCGCCGTCCTCATCCATGAGTGTAGATAGGGTAACTTCTGTGTCCAGGCCGACCCTGCTCAGGGCCTCGAGCATGGTTTTCTGGTTCGCGGTGGGGGCCAGCGCCCGCAAGTTTTCCTGCACCGTTCCGCCGAACAGCAAAGGCTCTTGCGGCACCCAGGCTACTTTGGTGCGCAGCCAGGCCGGGTCGTATGCGCAAAGGGGCTGTCCATCGAGCAAAACCTGGCCTGACTGGGCTGGATATAGCCCCAGCAACAGACGTAGCAAGGTGCTTTTGCCCGACCCCGAGGGTCCCACCAAAGCCGTAAAAGAACCTGGCTGCACGCTAAAACTCACCCTGCGCAGGGTTTCTTCTTGGGCATAGGCAAAACCCACCTTTTGCAGCTCGAGCCGCCCTTCCAGATGCTCTTTTCGCAGACTGCCGGATTCGCGGGCCACTGGAAGTTGCAACAGTTCTTGCACCCGCTTGGCGGCCCCCTCGCCCTGGGCGTAAATCACTCCTGCGCGGCTCAACATCTGGATGGGGGTCACGGCCAGGGCCAGCAGGGTCAAGAAGGCGGTGAGATCCCCAGTGGACATCGCCCCGCGCTGCACCTGGGCAACGCCCAACACCAGCAACAAGCCCAGCAATAGCGTGGTAGAAAGTTGGCCCAGCGGCAGGCTGAGGGCTGCCAGCACCGCTCTGGTGCGCCCCAAACGATACCCACTGCGGTTAGACTCGGCAAAGCGGGTCAGGGCAAAGTTTTCCAGGTGCAAAGCCCGAATTAGCTCCAGCCGAGCAAATCCCTCGGCCATGCGCCCGGCCAGGCGCTCGAGGGCGGCCTGGGTGTGCCCGCTATAGGCCGTAACCCAGCGCCCCACCCAGCTTAAGAGCAGCACCAGCAGGGGCAGGGCCAGCAGCAGGTACAGCGTCAGGTGGGTGTAGCGCAGCAATAGCTGTAGCAGCAGGGCCACCAGTGTAACCCCTTGAAAAAGCAGGGCTCCCAAGCCATAGAACACGAAATTTTCCAGCTCGCGCAAGTCCGAGAGCACCCGGCCCGAAAGCCCCGCTGCCGAGCCGGGGATGGAGGTCAGGTCGGCTTGCAACAACCGCCCGAACACCCGCTCGCGCAGGGTGGCCGGAACCTTGACCGACAAGTAGCCCATAAAAGCCTCGTGGGCATAGCCCCCCACCAATAACAGCACCAACAATCCGGCTCCATCGCGCAAAATTCCCCCTAGCCGCTGGTAGTGACCGCTCAGCACCTGGTCGAATAGAGGTTTCACCACGGCTCCAGGAAGCCAGGCCTGGGCTACTGCTGGGACGAGCGAGAGCCCCAGCGCCAGCAGAATCTGCGGCCAGAAGGGGCGGAGTAGGCGGAAGAGGTTCATGGGCGTTTGCCGTTTGGGGCTGAGCGTTCACCGCAACAGCGCGGTTTTGGGTTAGGTGCCCAAAGGAAGCCTTGGCCCCAGACTCGAGGTTGGGTGAGGTCGGCGTTCTTCACAATCAGTGCTTGATATTCTCCAGCACATACCTCACCAGATTATCCGCTCCGGGTTGGGCCTCGAGCCCCTGCAACTGCTCCTTGACCTGGGTTTGTCGCTCGGGGCGCAGCAAATCCAGCGCGGTCTGGGCTACCATATCCGGCCCGAAAACCCCCCGCAGCTCCGGGAAAACCCGCTCCCCCAGCCACTGGTTGGGCAGGGCCAGATGGGGAATGGAGGGCTCCAGCCGCAGCACGAAGTCCTGCTTGACGTACTTTCCGCCAGGAAACATGAACAGCCAATGCCAGATGCCCTCGAGGGGAATCAGTTCGGGCTTGTGCAGCGGCAACAGCACCACCGAAGGCAGCCCGGCCAGGCCCAGCTCGAGGGTATTGGTTCCTGGAACGCTGAGGGCCACCTTGGCCCCACGCATGGCCCGGTAACGCTGCGATTCGTCCAGGATGGTCACCTCGAGGCCGTTCTCACTCACCAAGCGGCCTGCTTGCCACTGGGCTGCCACCCCGCCAATTTCCCTGGCCCAGCGTCCTGAAACCATCTCCTCGACTACTGGGTCAGGCAATAGGCTGCTCCTGACCCAAGCAAACCTCAGTTGGGGGTTGGATTGGGCCATAATCTCCGCTGCTGAGAGCATGAAACCCAGCAGATAACGCGCAGCAAAAGGACGGCTGCTGGGCAACAACAGCACCTCGGCCATAGAGCTGTTTTCCCGCCCCCCGTCCGGCATCTCCTGTTTTCTGTCTTCAAGCGCGTCTACCACCAGATTCCCCACCACCTGCACCTGGCGGGCCTGGGCCCCTCGAGCCACAGCCTTGGCCTGGGTGCGCTCGGAATCCACCAGAAAAGCTTTCAGGCCCCGGTGCCAGGCTTTGGGGTCGAAGCTATAGGAAAAGGCCGGGTAGCCCGTCGCCCTGGACAGCCCCACCGCGTCCCTGGGGGCTCCGCCCAGCATCAGAATCAGGCCCGGCAACCCGGCCGAGGCCCGCCGCTTGAGGGTCATCCGCGCCAGCAGTTCGGCTCGCCCCGAAACCGCATCTAGCTCGAGGGCCTTGGCCCTGGCAACCTCGGTTCCAGCGGCGAACTGGTCGCGGATCAGGAATAGCTCGATGCGTGCTTGGGGAGCCGCCCGGCGCAACCTCGAGAGCACCGGCACTACCCAGGTCGAAAGCTCGCCGGGGCCATTGGTCAGGAGCAGGATTTCCTCAGGTCTCGCCACTTCAACCTTCAAAGCTCACATCGCCGCGCACGAATCCCGACAGATGGCGCTTGGACGGAGCCTCGACAAACTCTCGCAACGAGCGCATTTCCTGGGTGTCGGGCAGATGCTGTAGGCTCTGACCCTCGCGCAGGGCCCGGAAAGCAACCTCGAGCACCTTGTAGCTCTGGGCTGGAATGCCCGCCCGCCGCAACCCGATGGTATTGAGCCGGTAGTGCAGCGCGGGGTTCCCGTCGGCCAGGGTAAAAGGAAGAATATCCCGGCTGACCTTGCTGGCCCCGCCCACCATGGCCCGCGTACCCACCCGCACGAACTGATGGATTCCGGCGTGGCCGCCGATGATGGCGTAGTCGCCGATGTGGGTGTGGCCGGAAAGCCCGACCCCCTGGGTCAGGATGACTCCCTGGCCCACCTGACAGTCGTGTCCGACATGGACGTAGCCCATCAGGTAGCAGCCCTTGCCGATACGGGTGGGTTGTTCGGGGCGGGTGGCCCGGTGCAGCGTGACCCCTTCGCGCAAAACGCTGTGCTCACCGACCTCGAGCCAGGTTTGTTGCCCTTTGAAGCTGAGGTCTTGCGGCTCGCCGCCCAGTACGCAGTGGGGCCCTACCTTGACCCCCGCCTCGAGGCGAACGAAGGGCAGGATAACCGCGTGGGGGCCGATTTCTACCCCCGAGCCGATTCGACATGAGCCCTCGATTACGGCGTAAGGGCCGATGCGCACGTCTGGGTCAAGCTCGGCCTGGGGGGATACCACTGCGGTGGGGTGAATAGCCAGTTGGCTCACGCGCTGCCCCCGCTTTCTGAACGCAGCACGAAGGTCAGGTGGGCCTCGGCCCGCAACTCACCGTCCACTTTGGCCTCCACCTTGACCTTGCCCAGGCCCCGGCGGTACTGGAGCAGCTGGCCCTCGAGAATCAAGGTGTCCCCCGGAACCACGGGCTTTTTGAAGCGGGCCTCCTCGATCCCCACCAGGAATACCAGCCCCCCTGGCTTAGCCTCGGGTTGCTGGATCACTACCGCCACTGCAGCCTGGGCCATGGCCTCGATAATCAGTACCCCCGGCATGATCGGATACCCCGGAAAATGTCCCTGGAAATGAGGCTCGTTGACGGTCACGTTTTTCAGCGCCCGGAAGTGCTTTTGATCGGCTTCCAGCACCCGGTCTATCAGCAAAAAGGGATAGCGGTGGGGGAGAAACTCGAGAATCCGGTAGATATCCATGCCAACCATCTTATCGCGGCCCAGCCTGACCCCGTTTGGTGAGGGTTTCCATCGTAGTTTTCATGAATAAGCGTTCCTCACACAAAACCCCTGAGGATAAGCCAAACTTATTCATACCACCTTATCGCAAGAAAAATACCGCGTAGAGCAGTCCCAGCCCCACCCGATACCAGCCGAAGGGCGCGAAGCCATAGCGCGGCAGCAGGCTGAGCATGAAGCGCACCGAGAGGATGGCGATGACGAAGGCGATTAAGAAGCCCAGCGCCAGCAAGCCCCATTCCTGGGAGCTAAAAGAATGCGTCCCGCTCACGAACTTGTAGCCGGTGGCGGCCACCATGGTGGGAACCGCCAGCAAAAAGGAGAACTCGGCAGCCGCAGTGCGTTCCAGGCCCAAAAACATCCCCCCCAGAATGGAGGCCCCCGAGCGCGAAGTGCCCGGAACAATGGAGAGGGCCTGAATGGTTCCGATGCCTGCGGCGGTGGCGAGGGGAACCTCGTTGATGTCCTTGAAGCGGGTTTTCCCGGCGGTCAGGCGATCCGAGACAATCAATACCAGCCCCACCAGCACCAGCATCAACACGGTCAGGGGCACACTGCTGATCCAGCGGTCTATTTGATGGCGCAGCGCAAAAGCGATGGCCCCAGTAGGAATAAACGCCACGATAATGCGCTTCCAAGCCTCGAGGTCGCGGGTCAGGCGGGGCCAGTACAGCACCACAATCGCCAATATAGCCCCGAGTTGAATAATCACCTCGAAGCTGTTGGCGAACTCGTTGGAGGGGTCAATGCCCAGCAGATGCCGGGCCAAGTTCATGTGTCCCGTCGAGGAAACCGGCAAAAACTCGGTCAGACCCTCGACAATTGCCAGGATGATGGCATCGAAAACGTTCACGTGGGGGAGGATACCACGAAGTGCTTGGGCTGGGGCAGAGGACAGAGGGCTAAACGCTAAACGACTAACGCCGAACGCCAAAAGCTGAAGGCAACAGCAAAAGACAAAGAGCTAAAGGCAAAATGCAAAGAGCCAGAAAGCTAAACCAGGACGCTATAATTGCTCTATAAAGAAACGCTGTTTGGGACGTGATTTGTGTTTTTGGGCCTTCGACCTCCGACCTTTGACCCTCTGCTCTGTGCCCTCGGCTGTAGTACGATTTCCCCCGTGAAAGTTTCGGTGTTGCTTCCGGCGGCGGGCTCGGGTGAGCGCTTGGGGCGTGGGCCTAAGGCCTTTTTGCAGGTGGGGGGTAAGACCTTGCTCGAGTGGGCCTTGCAGGGTTTTGATTGGGCCGACGAGCGCATCGTGGCCCTGCCTGCGGGCAAAGCCCTCGAGGAACCCGGCCTGCGCTGGGTGCGTGGCGGGAGCACCCGCCAGCAGAGCGTGTTCAATATGCTCAAAATAGCTACCGGCGATATGGTGTTGGTTCACGACGTGGCCCGCCCTTTCGTGGTGAGGGAGGCTGTAGAGCGACTGCTCGAGGCCACCCGTCAGACCGGGGCGGCCACCCTGGCCCTGCCGGTTGCCGACACCTTGGTGGAAAACCTCCATAGCGACTACGGCGAGGTAATTCCTAGGGAGCGCTACCGCCTGGTGCAAACTCCCCAGGGCTTCCGCCGCGAGCTGTTGTGGAAAGCTCATCTGGCTGCGCAGGCGGCTTCCAGGCAGTTCAGCGACGATGCTCAGTTGGTCATGGCCCTGGGCCACCCGGTAGCCTTGGTCGAGGGGGATCGGCGGATGTTCAAAGTGACCTACCCAGAAGACTTGGAGTTGGCCGCGGGACTGGCCCGGATGTGGCCTGAAAGCCAAAAACCGCAGGCCCAAGACTAACCCCTATGGATGCTCCAGGGAAGATCAATCTAGGGTTAGCGGTGCTGGGCCAGCTTCCGAGCGGCTATCACGAGCTGCACACCCTGTTTGCGGCCTTAGGGGTTGCGGATCGGCTGTGGCTCGAGCCCACCTCGCAGGGGATAGAGCTCGAGGTCGTCAACGCCGCTCTCCCTGCCGGGCCCTCCAACCTGGCTTATCGTGCTGCGCGAGAATACTTGGAAAAAACAGACTGGCCCGGCGGGGTGAGGCTGGTGCTGGAGAAGCACCTGCCCCTGGCGGCAGGATTGGGCGGGGGTTCCTCGGATGCGGCGGCGGTTTTGCGTGGACTGGCCGAGCTATACCCGGCGGGGCTGGACTTAGCGCGGCTGGCCCGGAAGCTGGGGGCAGACGTGCCGTTTTTCCTCGGCTCCAAGCTGGCCGAGGGGCGCGGGATAGGGGAGAGGCTGAGGCTGCTCGAGCCAATTTCGCTTGAGGTGGTCTTGCTCAACCCCGGCATTGCCGTTTCTGCCGCCGCCGCCTACCAAAAGCTAGAACCCCAGGAATGGCAGCCTGAGCTGGACGTAGATGCCGTGCTGGCGGCCCTCCGTGCGGGTCAGGAGCCGCCCTACTGG
>JADMIM010000126.1 GCA_015478585.1 Thermaceae bacterium
CAATTATAGATGTTGACATGGCATGTCATCAACACTATATGATGCCTGAATGTCAACGAATACAGCCGCATGGATCAGAGCAAAGCAGGCCCAACTCGAGGTCAAGTCCGCGCCCTACACGCCCCCACGCGAGAACGAGATGGTCGTCAAAAATCATGCCGTGGCCATCAACCCTGTAGATTGGATCACGCAACTCCTTGGCAACTTGATCTTTCCCTGGATCAAATTTCCCTTCGTCCTCGGCTCGGATCTCGCGGGCGAGGTAGTCGAGGTCGGGAAAGCCGTCTCACGCTTCAAAGTGGGCGACCGTGTCCTGGGTCATGCCGTGGGAGCAGCCAAAAAGCGCAACAGCCCGGCGGAGGGTGCGTTCCAGACCTACACTGTCATTCTGGCCCACATGGCCGCACCCATCCCCAGCACCATGCCCTACGAAAATGCCTCTGTTCTCCCCCTGGCCCTATCCACCGCCGCTTGCGGTCTGTTCCAGAAAGACCACCTGGCACTTGAGTATCCCTCCGCGACCCCGAAGCCCACGGGGAAGACCCTTCTGGTCTGGGGCGGCTCGACGAGCGTTGGCAGCAATGCCATTCAGCTCTCTGTCGCCGCCGGATACGAGGTCATCGCCACTTCATCCCCAGGCAACTTCGATTACGTTAAAAAGCTCGGAGCAAGCCAAGCCTTTGACTACAACAGCACCACCGTCGTTAAAGATGTCATCCAGGCTTTCAAAGGGAAGACGCTTGCCGGTGCGCTTGCCGTGGGAAAAAGATCAGCCGAGGTTTGTTTAGACATCGTCCATGCCTGCAACGGCAACAAGTTTGTCTCTATGGCTAGCACGTCCGTCTCTTTTGAAACCCTTGCCCAGCGCCCTGGGCGGCTTCCTATCCTGATCCTTCAGATTGTGTCGTCCAGCGTGTCGTTGCTGGTGAAATCCAGGGTGAGGAACATTCGCACGAATATGATCAACGGCATTACCTTGATGGACAATGAGGTCAGCAAAGTCATCTATGAAGACTTCCTGCCCCAGGCCCTCGCGGATGGTCGTTTCGTCGCTGCCCCTGACCCCCACATCGTCGGCAAAGGGCTCGAGTATGTACAAGCCGGGTTCGATGCTCAAATGAAAGGCGTATCCGCCAAAAAAGTGGTTGTCTTTCTGTGAGCCCCCTTGACTCGATGAGCTGCCCACCGAACTGATCACCTTAGTCACCGTTTACCTCGACTGGTTCCTGCCCCACCTTCTGGCACCACGCCGGGCATAGTTCCTCAGGGAGGAGTATATCGCCCTGAGGGTTCATTGGGTGATGCAAAAAGTATGCGAACGATTGACCTTGACCTCGACAACATTTATTGATTGGAAAGCGTACCGATAATTTTGAACAGCGGCAGGAACATACCCGCAACAATCAACCCAACCACCGCACCCAGGAAGATAATCATGAATGGTTCAATAGCGGCTGTAAGGCTAGAAACTGCTTCATCTACCTCGCGTTCGTAGAAATCTGCGATTTTTTGTAGCATGGTGTCAAGAGCACCCGTTTCTTCACCAATAGCAATCATCGAGCCCACCATTGGTGGAAAAACCTGTGGGTGGGCTTGCAGGGTGGTGTTGACCGGTTCACCGGACTGAATAGCAACCTTGGTCTGCTCGAGGATATCCTCGACAACGCTGTTGCCCGCAGTGCCTTTGGTAATATCCAGCGATTCCACGATGTTCACACCACTGGTAAGCAGCAGGCCAAAGGTACGCGAGAAGCGGGCTAAAGAGCTTTTCTTGATCAGATTGCCAAATACCGGCATACGGAGCTTGAGCCCGTCAATCACCCGCCGTCCACGCTCAGTACGGTAATAGGCTCGGTAGCCAAAGTATGCTGCCACAAGCAGAATCACGATAAACAGCGTGGCGTGCTGCAAAAAGTTGGAGACCGCAATCAGCAGGCGGGTCAACAAAGGGAGTTCCGAGCCCAAGCTAGTTAGGATGCCAGCAAACTGCGGCACGATGGTGGTGAGCAAAAAGTAGGTAACCCCAATGGCAAACACGAAGACGATCACCGGATAGGTCAGGGCCGAGCGAATTTTGCCGCGCAGCTCAAGGTCTTTCTCCAAGAAGTTGGCGAGGCGATCCAGAATGGCATCGAGGGTACCCGAGGTCTCACCTGCCCGTACCAAGTTGATGTACAGCCGGTTAAACAGCTTATGTTTGCTGAGGGCCTCGCTAAATGAGGCTCCACCTTCGACCTCGTTACGGACATCTTTAATGATTTCTTGGAATTTCTTTTTCTCGGTCTGTCGCTCGAGAATTGCCATCGCTTGCACGATGGGCAAGCCTGCGTTGAGCATGGTGGCAAGCTGGCGGCTGAATACAGCCAAGTCCTTGAGGTTAGGCTGGGGATCCATGCCGGGAATCTTGATATCGGCTTGCAAACCCCGCCCAGGCTCCTTGATTTCGGCGATAAACAGCCCCTTTTCCCGCAAGTTGCGGGCTAGAGTCCGAACATCGTCGGCATCGGCCACCGCAGTAATCAGACGACCCTGCTTGTCCCGCGCCTTGTATTGAAAGGTTGCCATACTGGCACTAGTATAGCGGTCAAACGGCTGAGTCCTGGTCATTTAGCCGCATTTACCCTAATCATGGATACCAAAACCCTCAAAGCCCAGATTTTAGCGGTGCTGTTCGCTGCCGGTAGACCCTTGAGCCTGGAAGACCTCGAGCCCCTGCACTCCCAAGAAGCCCTGCTGCGAGCGATTGTGGCCCTGGAAAGCGAACTGGAAGCTGGAGAGCTAGGAATACAGCTCGAGCGGGTAGCGGGGGGCTGGCGCCTGGTGGTGCATCCGCTGCACATTGGCGCGGTGGAACAGGTTTTGCGGCCCAATCCGCCCCGGCTTTCCAAAGCTGCTCTGGAGGTTTTAGCTCTGCTGGCCTACCAACAGCCCCTCACCAGAGCCGAGCTCGAGGGTTTGCGCGGCAAAAGCGTCGAAGGCGTGCTGGACGGGCTATTAGAGCGGGAGTTGGTGCGCGTGGTGGGAGAAAAGGAGGCCATAGGGCGACCCCGGCTCTACGGAACTTCGGAACGGTTTCTGGAAATCTTTGGTCTGGAAAGCCTGAAAGACCTGCCTCCCCTGGGTGAGGGGCCAGTGCTGCTGCTGCGAAGCTGAAAGGATTACCACCGAAGGCTGTTCAAAGCGGTTCCCACCATCAGAATCCCACCTGGGTTACAGCGCCAAGGCCACAAATTGCCTAGTTTGAATCTATGAGGCGTATAGCCCTTCTCGGCGTACTGTTGCTGACCGGCTGCTTACCCAGCTTGCAAGGTGTAGACGCAAATAAGCCGCCCTCCCCCGCCAACTGGGGGCCAAACCCGGTTCCCCTGGAGTGGTGGTATATCTCGGCCTATATTCCCGAGGAAAACCTAGCCTTCCACTGGGCCATGTTCAAGGTATATACCCCCCAGGATTACCACATTGGCTTTTTTCAACCCGCCTTGTTCTTCCCTGGCCCCTACCATGCCTCGCATATCGCCATCACCGACCTGAAAGAGAACCAGAAGACTTTTCTGGAGCGCTTCGACTTCCGCACCGACCAACCCCAGGGAGATAGCACCATCTACTACCCTCCGCTGCGCATCCAGCAGGGCGACTGGAAGCTGCGCGAAGAGAACTCCCAACCCTATCCCACCTTCGAGCTCGAGGCTGGCCCGATTCGGCTGCGCCTGAGCGCTCTCAAGCCCGCGGTGGCCCACCCACCGGGCTACTCGGGTACGCCCCAAACGGGCCGAATGTACTACGTCTCCTACACCCGCTTGGCCCTCGAGGGCAGCATAGGGGGTAGGCCGGTGAAGGGTTTGGCCTGGATGGATCACCAGTGGGGCGACCAGATCGGCGGAACCAGCCTGGGAGCCCTGTGGGATTGGTTTGGTCTGCACCTGTCCAACGGCAGCGATCTGATGCTTTACCGCATCAAAAACCCCCAGGGTGAGGTAGTGCAATTGGTGGGTAGCCTGGTGAACCCCCAGGGACAGGTGAGCGAGGTCAAGGATCTCCAGATGAAGCCTCTATACACCTGGACTTCGCCCTCCGGGCGCACCTATACCCTTTCCTGGCAGATTCAAGCCGAGGGGCTGAGCCTCGAGCTAAACCCCTTGCGGCTCGACCAGGAACTCCTCGCTAAAAGCACCCGCACGGCCTATTGGGAAGGGCCCGAGCAGGGCCGCGGAACCTACCTTGGGCAAGCTATTCAGGCCACCGGGATGGGCGAGTTCGTAGCGGGGATATACGACCCCAATCAACCTTTGAGCACACCCCTAAACCCCTGAGGTCGGGCGGTATTGGCGCAGAGCTTTTTCCTCGGCGGGGATGCGGATACCCAGCAGCAGCCCGGCGTTGAGTAGCGAAGCCAGCAAGGCCGTAATCCAGGCATCAAACACCAAGGGCAAAGCCAGCAGCTCCAGGGCCACCGCCAGGTAGTTAGGATGCGAGACCCAGCGATAAGGCCCGACCTGGCTGCGTTTGCCACCGGGAACAACCAGGATGCGGGTGTTCCAGTAAGGCCCCAGGCTGACAATCGCCCAATAACGCAGGATCTGGGCCATCAGAAAAATTCCTAGCCACAACCACCACCGCCCAGAAATGGAGTGGCGCATACTGCCCTCGAGCAACCAGCCCAGCATCCAACCCAGGTGCAATATAAAAAATAGCGGGTAGTGGGCTCGGCCATACTCCGCAGCTCCCCTCGAGCGTGCCCACTGCTCATTTTGACGAGCCAGGCGCAGCTCGAGCAGTCTCTGCACTGCGACCAAGGCCAGGGCCAGCCAGAGGGCTACCACCGCAGCACCACTCCCTCAGCCGCGAAACCCGGCCCCAGCGCCAGCACCGCCCCTGGCGTACCCGCTGGAATGGGCTCGAGGGGATTCATCAGGCGCTGCAAAACAAATAGGGCAGTCGGGCTGGACATGTTGCCGAACTTTTTCAGCACGCACCACGAGGCTTCAAAGCTGTGTTCGTCAATGTGCATCGCCTCGCGGTAGGCTGCGAGCACCTTGGCCCCACCGGGATGCAAGGCCCAGGAGCCCACCCCCAAAGCGCTCAGGCCAAAGCTCGCCAGCCCATCTCGAATCAGGTTGCCGAGTTCGCCTACCACCAGATTGGGGATACTCTGGGCGAAGCGCACCTGTAGGCCACCTGGCTGCACATCCCAGCCCATCACCTCGTAGCTCTGCGGTAGCAGACGGCTAAACCCTCCTATCACCTCTGGCCCAGAGCCTGCACCCAGCACCACGGCGGCAGCCCCGTCGGCGAACAGGCTGGTCGCCACCAGATTGCTCTTGGAGATGTCGTTGCGCACAAAGGTCAGGCTGCACAGCTCGACGGCGACCATCAGCACGTACTGCTGAGGGCGGGCATGGGCTAACTCTGCGGCCCTGGCAAGCCCCGCCACCCCACCCGCACAGCCCAGCCCCCAGAGCGGCAAACGAAGGCAGGAAAGCGGAATCCCCAAATGCTGCACCAGATGGGCCTCGAGGCTGGGGGTGGCGATGCCAGTGGTGGAAACAAAAACCACCGCAGCAATTTGCTCGGATCGCACCCCCGCTTGCTCCAGAGCCTTGCGGCTGGCTGTTTCGCTCATGCTGAGGGCCGTCTCGGCCCAGAGGGCGTTTTTCTCGGCAAAGGGGTGGTCGGCGGCAAACCACTCCAGCGGGGCCGAAAAATGACGGGCCTCGATACCGGTGTTCTCGAAAACCCCGATCAGCCGATCGATGCCTTGCAGCCGGTCAAACATCGCCCGCACCAGTTCGCGCACCTCGGACTGCCCTACGCGGTAAGGCGGATTCACCGTGCCTATGCCTACGATTCGTGGGTTCATCTAGGCTGGCCCTGGGTCGGTTTCTGGGGTCTGGCAGGAGTCGCGGAAGACATACTGCGAGATGCGCTTGCGGTGGTCGGATTTCCAGTCTATGCGGGGGCGGGGCTTCTCGGGGGGGACATAGCCCAGGCGGTACATGGCCATCAGCTCGAGGTGCTCGGGCACTTCCAGAATCTGCCCAAGCTCGACCCAGGCTTCGGGAATCTCCATCGGGGTGGAGACAAACTGAATCCCCATACCTAGCTCGACGGTGGTCAGCCAGATGTTCTCGATGGCCATTCCCAGCCCCAGCACGCTATAAAAACCAGAAAGCTGTCCGGGGCGATATTCCTCTTTGTCGAGCAGGGCCGCCAGCAGCAGCGGCGAGCCTGCTACGAGTTTACGGTTGTCTTCGCCCAGAAGCTGCGGAACCCGCAAAGTGCGCAGCAGCCCCAGTGCGCCGGGGCTGGTGATTTGCCGGGTAAACGGACGTAGCGGCCCCGGAAGCTGGTCAATCAGGATACCGTCGCGCCGCTCCTGCATCTCCTTCTCGCTGAAGCGGAAATAGGGGCGGTAACGCTCGAAAAACTTGCCCTCGGCAATCAGGCGCTCCATGGAGTTGCCCCCCAGTTGGGCGATGCGCTCGCGCTTGGCCGGATCCTCTACCAGCACGAAGCGCCAGGGCTGCGAGTTGAAGTGGCTAGGAGCCCTCGAGGCTGCCTCCATCAACAAATGCTGGTGCTCTTTGGAGACCGGCTGATCCAGAAAGGGGCCATTGGTAGTTCTGCGCTTGCGAATAACCTCGAGAAACTCCATACTCTCCTCCTTTCAACGTAGGGCCAATAGATACCCCACCAAGCCAACCACTCCCAAAGTCGGATGTAGCCAGGTGCGCGGCCTGGCCCTAGGAAACACGGCCAGACAAGCCACCGTCAACAAAAGCCAACCTGCCCGCAGAAAGACCAGTGCGGCCAGCGCACTCACGAATACCGCAAAATACAGCAGATGATGCCATATCCCGAACCGCCCCAACCGTAGCTGGGCCGCCAGCCCCAGGGCAAAGTTAAGCAGGTATAGGGCAAAAGCAACGGTCAAAATCCAGGCCACCCAGTTCAGCATACCGGGCTGGCTAGAAGGCTTTGCAGTCTGGGCCACGCCTATGGCGGTTTGCACTATTTTTGCCGCTAAGAATCGCGGCAAAAAGGGAACTGAGTACGGTCTTTGTAACGGAGTGGAAGGCCATACTCTTTCTGAAAACCGCTCCAACTTTTATATACGCTGGGCCGAGGGGGTCGGATTTTTTGGCTGGGTATCCGCCTCGAGCACATTCAATCGCAGAGTTCGATGTGCAACCAGCGCAGTTCTGGGTGGTCTTCACAGACAATATTAGAAACCCGCAGGTCAAATATCACTTCTTGGTCGGTTTGCCACTGGGCATCTTTGAGTTCAGAACACACCTTTTGGGCAACCTCCAAAGGCTGAGGCTTCCGGTGAGGCTGGAATCGCACAAAAATCTCGTAATAGCTTTTGATTTTCCAGTATTGCTCGACTTCACTGTTTTCTATCCGGGCAATTTGGGCCAGACGCTGCACGACTTTATCGGCAATACGTCGCGCTTCGGTCTGCGACTCAACCTCGACAAACAAACGTAGATATGACCCCCCGAAGGTTTGCATTTTACTCCCACTCAATCGTCGCAGGCAGCCTTTTTGCCTCCGCCCTGACGCACTTTATCCAAAGACTCACGGAAAGGAGCCTCGCGCTCGCCCCGACCGATTGAGGTTTCCAGCATGACTAAAGTTTACTGTCCCTCAAACACAAAAGTTTCACTGCTTCCTTGGTTCTTGTGCTTCACACCAGACTATCGCAACACTTCTGTCTTGTGGCAACCAAGTATCAACGTAATATTGTCCAGCTTTTGACGCTACCCATAAAGTATCTGGCCTAGGAAAGCTAGTAGCATACTTGAACGTAAATCCTGCATGCGTAATACCACTTCTACGATGAAGTGACCCATAAAGCCTGCTGAATCCAGGGCCAAAAA
>JADMIM010000204.1 GCA_015478585.1 Thermaceae bacterium
TATTGATGGCGAAGAGGCGGACTTCGACCGGCTGTCGGAAGCCTTGACCTCGCTGCCGTTCCTGGCCAGCAAGAAACTGGTGATTTTACGGGGCACCGCCGCCAACAAGAAGTTTATCGAAAAGGCCGGCGAGCTGCTGCCCGAAGTGCCGGAGACCACCGATGTTATTATCATCGAGCCCAAGCTCGACAAACGCAGTGTCTACTACAAGCTGCTCAAAAAAATCACCGATTACAAAGAGTTCAACGAGCTGGATATCAATGGCCTGGCGCGCTGGCTGGTGGGACAGGCCCAGGCCCAAAAGGGCATGCTCAGCAATAACGACGCCCGCTACCTGGTAGAGTGGGTTGGCATGAACCAGCAGCTGTTGGCCAATGAGCTCGACAAACTACTGCTGTATGCCCCGAAAGTCACCCGCGAATCAATCGAACTGCTGACCGAACCGGTGCCTCAAAGCACCGTCTTCGAACTGTTGGAAGCGGCCTTTAACGGCAACGGCCACCGAACGATGGCGCTGTACGAAGAGCAACGCGCCCAAAAGGTCGAGCCACAGCAGATTATTGCCATGCTGGCCTGGCAGCTGCACATCGTAGCGCTGGCTAAGGCCGCTGGCAGCCGTTCGCCGGACCTCGTAGCCAAAGAAGCCAAACTCAGCCCCTACGTGCTCAAAAAGAGCAGCGGCATCGCCCGGGGGCTCGGTGGTGGCGAGCTCAAGCGGCTGATTGCCGACTTGTTAGCCATTGACACCCGCCTCAAGCGCGAAAGCCTCGATGCCGACGAAGCCATACGCAACTACTTGCTGCGCATCGCCGAAGGCTAAATAGCCGCTCTCAAACACCTAACGCAACACTAGCAGTTTCACTTGGTACGCTGTACGCATATGAAACACTACGCCAGATTGAGCCTCAGTGAACGAGAAGAGATTAGTCGAGGGTTGGCCGTAGGCCAATCCCTGCGGCAAATAGCAGCTAACTTGGCCCGCCCGCCAAGCACCGTAAGTCGGGAGATCTCTCGGCTACGCTACAACCGGATGTCCTACCGAGCTACGTTCTCGCAAGAAGTTGCTACCCGGCGTCGAGTACGGCGGAGTGACCACAAACTTGTACAAAACAAGCAGCTCCGGGACTACGTGGTCGGGCATCTGCGGCTTCACTGGTCACCACAACAGATAGCAGCCAGCCTCAAACTGTCGTATCCTACTGACATGGGTATGCAAGTCTCACACGAATCTATTTACACCTACGTCTACTGCCTGGCATGTGGTAGCCTCAAGAAAGAGTTAGTCGGCTATCTGCGTCAAAAGCGTAGTCACCGCGGTCCACGGTCCCGCGTGAGCGAGGTCCGTAAGGCAACCCGTATTGCCGACCTAACCTCTATTCACGAGCGGCCACAAGAAGTGGATGATCGGATAATCCCCGGCCACTGGGAGG
>JADMIM010000127.1 GCA_015478585.1 Thermaceae bacterium
CGCGCACCTTGATAACCATCACCCGGCAGCCAGGCTTCCATGACTTTCCCCTTCGGAGCTCTCTCCGAGCACTCGTGCCCCCACATCCACCGCAGGCCGAGACCGCAACATCCTCATGAAATCGACTACTAACCCCCGCTCGTCTGCCGGCAGCACCTCCCACATGCGCCGGAACTCTGCATCGTCTCCTATCCGGTGATCGTCCTCAAAAGCCTCCCTCCCTATAAGCTCGTACAAGCTCATATCCAGCGCCGCAGCAAATCCCTCGAGATGGCTCAGCCGCGGCTCACCCACCACCCCATCCTCATATTTGCTTACGTAGCTGTGCGCAATCCCCACCTTTTGCCCTAACTGCCGCAGGCTCATTCGCTTGCGTTTACGCCCTTCCTTGATCCGCGCCGCAACTGCCTTCATATCCATCTCCACCCTCATGCCCCTCCATCCCTTGCATTGTACTCTGTGGTGGACATAACCTGTCAAGGGCTTAGCGCAAATTGCTCATAAATTGCTGTTCTCTGGGGTTGACAAACCGTACTCTATAGTTTACAATTATGAGGTCATCGCATAAGCAACCCAACAGGAGGTGATCACATATGACCAACGCACAACCCTTAATCCAGGCCCTCGAACAGGAGCAATCCACTCAACATTTATCCGACCGCGCTATGGCCCAGCGCCTCAATCTCCGTCACGGCCACTGGCACGACATACGGCACGGACATAAGCCCGTCGGCTACGCCCTCGTCACCGGCGCCGCCGCCGCTTTTCCCGAGCTTAGCGACACTATCCTGCGCCAGCTAACTCACGACGCCACAAGGCGAACAGGTCTACCACATCCATGAGCCTTACACTTACACCCGCCCAGCGCTCTCTACGCGCTCGCATCGCTGCCCTCTCCCGCGTCTCTAAACCAGACTACGACCCACACGCCGCAACCCGCGCCGCTAACTCCGCCCGCTGGGAACGCTATTTTGACCAGGTAGATCCACAGCGCAAGCTTCCAGCTGACCAGCGCCTTCACAAGGCTAAAGCCGCCTGGCGTGCCGATATGGACCGCGCTCGCCTCCGCTCATCACGCAAAGCCTCATCTACCCGGCCCTGAACCTTTAACACAGGAGGTCCCAAATGCAAATCGCCGAGATTGCCCGCCTTGCCCTCTGGCTTGCCCTTTGCCTGTTGCCCCTCGCCTGGTGGCATCACCACTACGGGGGTGATCAGTGAACAAGACCCTTCAGCACCCAGCAGCTTATGCTCCAGCCCAGGCCGAAGAAGAAGCCCCCACAGCCAGGTTTACACCCGCCCAACGTACCCTCGCCGACATCATCGCCGACCTGTCCAAGCCCCTCCCCGACCGCCTCATACAGCACAAACCCCGCCGTAACAAGCGCACCGGTCAGGAGCGCCAGCTTGCCTTTATCAACTGGCGCACCGTCCAGCGCCTCCTTGACCTCAAAGCCCCCGGCTGGTGCGGCCAGGTCACTACCATCGCCCTCTCCGCCAACCGTTGCGCTGTCTCCTACGAGCTCACCATCCCCACCGCAGACGCCGGCCACGTCACTCGCGCAGCCACAGGCACCGACGACGAAGACGACGAAGGCTACGGCGACCCCATTACCAACGCCGAGCAACAGGCTTTCAAGCGCGCCGCCACACGCTTCGGCCTCGGTCTCTATCTTTATGACCGCAAATAACTATTTATCGACAAATACAGGAGGTCCACATGGTCACCACAACACGACCCGCACCCAAATCCGCAGCGTCTCCCCTATCCGACCGGCCTTACCTGGCCGACCTGCCAATCGCTAATCTCCTCCCAGACCCCGATAACGAGCGCACTTCCCTGGACCCGCAAGGTCTCGACGAGCTTGCCGCAAGCATCCAGGCGCGCGGCATCCTGGAGCCACTCTGCGTCTACATGGTCGACGCTACGGGCACCGGTACCTTTCGTATTCTCTCGGGCCATCGCCGCCGCGAGGCCGCAAAGCTCGCCGACCTCACTCACCTCCCTTGCTACGTCGTTCCCGACCCCACAAGCAATGCAGATCGCCATATCGACCGCCTTACCACAAATCTCCAGCGCCGCGATATCGCCCCACTCGATAAGGCCCGCGGCCTTCGCAAAGCCCTCGATGCCGGTGGTATGACCCAGGCCGACCTTGCCCGCCAGCTTGGCATCTCTCAGCCCTCAGTCGCTAACACAATTCGCCTCCTCGACCTACCCGACGAAATCAAGGCTATGCTCGACGACGGCCACCTCACCATGGGCCACGGCATAGCTCTCCTCGCCGTTACAGAGCCCTCCCTCACCTACTCCGGCACCCAGCTCAAAACCCTCGCGGAAAGCCAGATCTCCATCGCCCAATCTGCCGCCACTTACTCCACTTCCGTCAAGTCCCTGCAAGAGCAGATCGCTAACCATAACCGCACCGCAGCTTCAGCCCGCACCTATGCGCAGCAGCAAAAAGAGTACAACGAGTCATCAGCCAGCGAGATCGCTGCCCGCGACCAGCGCGCCCGCACACAAACACCAGAAAAGCAAGCACAGCTCGAAGAAATAGAGCGCAAACGCATCGAGGCTCAAGCTACCCGCGAGCTTCGCCGCACTCTCGCCCAAACCGCTATAGAAGGCGCTATGCAGATCCCACCCGAAGGCCCCACCTACAAGCATCTGCGCCTTGCCGCCCTCCTCCTGGCCGACTCTATCTACAACTGGGACGCTGATTCTGTCAAAAACCTCGGCCTCGATGCCCGCATCATCAAACAGCTTCCCACCATGCGCGGCCAGGACGAGCTAATCGCCATGATCGCACGCCTCGCCCTCGCCAAAGCCAACGTAATCCCCGACAGCGACGGCCTACACGTCTCCGAGTACGCCAAAGGCCCTCTCGCCAATACCACTTTCAACCTCAACAAAGCTATCCAGGCCGCTCTCTCCGAAGCCGGCCTCTGGCCCAACCCGGAGAAAGGGGGTGACGCCGCAAACTAGCACCCCTCCCTGCGCCGGGCCAAACAAAGAGTGGAGCGCCCGGTTGTAGCACAGTATGAAGCCAAGACAATAGAACACCAGAGGCCGGTCACCAGGACGGCATCCTGCCCGGCCTCTACTTCCCTCCAATCGCCCGCCCAATCGCTCAATCGCCCAAATCTAACAAAGGAGGCCGCCCTATCAATGGGTGTTTCTATCTCAGCCCCCGTCTGGGACGATGATACTTATCGCTCCGTCTCAGGCTCCAAGCTAATAATCCTCCTCGCCCTCGCTGATTGGTCCAACTCCGAAGGCGAGTCCTGGTACAAGATCGCAAAGCTCGCCCGCCGCGCTCGCCTCTCCATTCGACGTACCCAGGAGCTTGTCGCCGAACTCGAGCGCGACGGCTTTCTCGCCATCTCCGAAAGCGTTGGCAGAGGCTACACCAATACCTATCGTGTCACCGCTCCCGACCTACATTTCTACCCCTCTCCCCACCCACAAAAAAGGGTGCGAGATAGCGTAATGCATGACCAGAAGGGTGCGAAACTCAGTATAGAAAGGGTGCGAGATAGCGTAGAGAAGGGTGCGAAACTCAGTATAGAAAGGGTGCGAGATAGCGTGCCTGCCACGCACCCATCCGTCATTAACCGTCAGAATCCGTCAGTAGATCCCTCAAACCCTTTTTCTCTTCTGGAAAATCGTTACCAATTGCAACCCTGCGCCGCACCCCACTGCACCCTCATGACCTCTAACCCCTCAGGCTTTTGTGACGATCACAAACCCCGCATCATCCCTATTCACCAACCCAAAGGAGGAAATAAATAAATAAATGAGATCCACCATTGATCACACGGTCGGCGTCCTCGCCACTCTTATCGCTACTTTCGTCGTCCTTTTCCTCGGCGCCGCTCTCGGTGCCGCCTTCGCTATCTTTATGATCTATATCGGCCAGTATGGAGGTCCAAAGTGATCCACTTACTTCTCTTTCTCTCCATATTTGCCCCACTCACCGCCCCACCGCCTCGCTACGCCTCCATCCAACCCGGCATCGCTAAATACTACCGCCCCGGCCTCTTTGCCCGCGTCGCCGCCGTTCGTGGCATCCCTCTTCGCTCCGATGTAGACGGCTACGCCTCAACTCCCGACCCTGCCCTTATCGGTAAGGTCATCCACGCATCCATCGCCGGCGGCCCTATCGAGTCCTTCCAGGTCCTCGACTCCTCAGCCCCACGCGACCGCTCCCGCCATCTCCGCGAGCGCCTCGTCATCGAGGTCGATTACCTCACCGCTCGCCGCCATCACTTTATCAGCACCGGCCACGCCCCCGCTGTCGTCTATATCCCTGCCATTGCCATGCAGCAGCCTGAATCTGGAGCTAAACCATGAGCTATGACACCCGCGACCTCTCCCCTCGCTTCGCCGACGAAGTAGCTAACCTTCACCAGCAGGTCAAGTTCCTCGCCGACGAGCTCTACACCAAAGGCTTCAAGCCTGAAACCGCAGCCAAAATCAAACTCCCATTCATCGCCACCACCCAACAGGGTCTCGTCCTTGATTGCGTTGTCCTCATCACAGTCTCCGCCAGGCCCCACGTCTTCAAAGAATCTCAATCTCAGGAGGCCCACCCTTGAAACTCCTCCCATGCCCACATTGCAACGGCCGCGGCTTATACAGGCCCTTCCAGGTTACAGCTACCAATGGCTGGCTCCCAGTCGCGGTCGAGTGCGAAGCCTGCAACGGCACAGGCATACTTTCCACAGCCTCCTCCCATAACTCATGTTATAATATCCCTGGTCATGCTTCCCCTTCAGTGGGACCTCAAGGAGAAACACGACCCCCCCGTAAGGGGGCCCAACATCTTTAAACTTTAAACTTTTGGCCCTTATCTTGTGGCCGCATCAAAAGTTTGTGGGCTTCTGCCCAAACAAAGAGCTTCTCCGAGCACAGCCGGAGAAGCTCTTTGTTATTACTTACCCAGAAGGGCACGTGCCCAATTACTTGCCGAGCATCCCCTTCATGTTGTCGGCAACGTCCCCGCCCACATGGTAGATCCCCGTCGCGGCCAGGAAGACCACGATCGCCGATACAAATCCCTTGACGTAGACCTCCGACGCAGGCACCTGCGCCACCAATAGCGCCAGGCCGGTGTATAGCACCGCACACACCAGAGCCGCCATAGCCGCCTTGCTCTCCGGCAGGCCGAGCGACTTCAATCCCTGCACCGTTAGTGTTACCAGTAACGCTATCGAAAACCCCATCAATGTCTCAAACATCTTAGTGAAACCATCCTCTCATGCGTTGCTCACGCAATGACCTTTTGTAAAAGTGTTAGTGAAAGTGATTCGCCTTTTTCTTTCTTTCGGGCAGCCCTCACCAGCTTCCCGCCCGCCATCGCCTCACGTAAGGCAACAGCCGCCCAGGGCAATCTGTGGCGTTCCCCCATCTCGGCCCGCCCCCATACTGCCCGCCACACTCCCCATGCCCATAGGTGTGCGCCCGGTCCGCAGGTATGTCAGGCCTGTGATAGCACAGCCACGTCAACATCTTGTTCAGGCTGCTTAGCTGCTCCGCCGTCGGCTCCTGCCCCTGGCCGCAGTCTACCTTTACCGCCAAACACACCCGGTTCCCGTTGCAGATGTGCCACAATATCTCGCTCTCGTCCCTCGTCTGCGCTATCGTCCCATCACCCCCAATGATGTAGTGGTACATCAACCCGCTACCATATATGGGGCTTCCCTTCGGATTAGTGTTCCAATTCTTGTGGATGTGATAGTTCGCCTCGTCTATCTGGCGCGCAAGGATGTTGTACCCCGGCGCCGGCCTCGGCGGCGCTCCGTCATAGTGCACCCCGATATACGCAATCTCCCCAGGTGCCCGATACACCACAGGCTGCGAACCCCTCGGCAGCTTCTTTCTCCAATCCAAAATTACAGGCGCTTCATAACCCATCTTTCTCCACCTTACCCTTTCGTATTCGTATTCGTGGTTGTACTTCCGCAAGGCACCCGACGAGCTCGTAGCCCCATCACGTGCCCCAGAGTAATGCGCAGCTCTCTATTCTCCCTGACCAGGCGGCTCACCGTCTCCTCCAACACGGTGATCCTCTTCGTCTGCGCCTCTATCGTCTCATTCAACAGCTGCACCAGATACACGTCCGTAGACCGCGCCCCTGTCCGCCACTCCTTGAACGCCAAAAAAGCCACGACTATAATCGAGGCCCAATCTGCTGTATTCAATTGTCCTCCCGCCCTCCCTCTTCATGTAGGTGTGCTTGTGCGTGTATGTAAGTAGCTACGAGTTACGAATTGGAGCGCGGTCACTCGTCATTCGTAGCCTCGTAGCCTCGTAGCCTCGTAGAAGGTCAGGCTCCGGTAATGCCCTTAAGCCTGCTCACCGCGATTGCCCGGAAGAGCGCGATCGCTGTATACCACTTGATCCGAGTCCGCCAGGCGTCCTTTGTCTCCAGCGTGCCAATCGGCTGCACTGTGATCCCCCCATTCTGCAGCCCACAAACTCCCGTCTCAAAGCCGAACTGCACAGCGTAGATTGACGAGCAGACAGCACCCGACGTGCCCTGTACCTCTGTGTCAAATATGTGCTCATCTACCTCAATCGGAATCCCATCGTACATCATCGCCCGACGCCCAAACGCGTCCACCCCTGTCTCCAACAGGTTCCCGCTTGCCCGCCGCAAGCTCGACAGCTTTCTCCTGCTCCGCTTCGACATAAATAGCGCGGCCGGCTTCCCAGGCTTGACCATATCGATCACCTGGTCCATCAGGTCCAGCGTCAGCGGCCCACCGTTAGCTCCCACAGCCAGCGTTTGCGCCCCCGACGTCAACACCGCCAGCCCATCGAACTGCAAAGGGTCCGCCGTTGAGTTCCCGTTGAAAAAGGCATCACTGAATGTCTGCGCCAGCGCCTTCGCTTTCTTCTGGATCGCCAGAGCCTTCAGGTCGTTCACGTTCGAATAGGTCTGCTGAAGAAAAGCATCTACATCAGCATCCCCACCCAGTATCGACAGCTTCGCCGTCTTCTCCTGCACAACCAGCGCCGACTCTGTCCACGTGTCCCCTACCCCGTAGAAGTCTATGTCACCCAGTGATACCTCCTGCTCATACCGCAGGCTGTTGCCGTTCAACGTCACGAACGGCAGATAATTCAATACCGCACTCTCCTCGATGATCGTCTCGATCACACCCTTCACCAATACATCCTGTGACAATCGCCCTGCATCTGCTAGTGATAGTGGCATTCCCGTTCTACCTCCTTATTCCTTATTCCTTATTCCTTATTCCTCGTCAAATAACTCGTAGCTCCGCCGAAGCGGCTACTTCCCCTTGATACCCTCGGAGATCTTGCCCAACGCGGTTGCAGGCACTTGCACCGGCGGCGTTCCTCCATGCGCTCCCGGTACAGCTAACCCCTGCTCTTGCATGAGCTCACCCTTCACCGTTGCGTATACGCTCTTTGCTCGCTCCACCGATGCTTGCACCTCGCCCAGCGTTGTGCCCCCAACCAGCTCGCCCACCAGCCCCGGCTGCCCCTTATATGTCGCGATCAGCGCTTCCAGCACCGAGTTGTCCTGCGCTTGCGCTTGCACTGGAGCCGCAGCCCCCTCCGGGGCCACTCCCGGCGCTTCCGGCGCTGGAGCCTCAACCACCGGAGGGGCCGGAGCCGGCGCTTCCGGCGCTGGGACCCCAACCACCGACACCGGAGCTTCCGCCGCAGGCATTGTATCGACTTCCAC
>JADMIM010000128.1 GCA_015478585.1 Thermaceae bacterium
ATCAAATGCTTCGTTCACGACTACCATCTGTCTCGCGTCAGTATGTTGTAGGCCACTGCATGTTGTAGGCCATTACCGATCAGTTTTACCCAACTTTCAAGCAAAATCTTGCTTGGGGAATTTGTAACGACAGATGGTTGGGGTTAGCTAAGAACATAATCCAGCACGGGCAATTAAGCATAGCATTCCCACAAAAGCGGTGCTAATGTGCGTTTATATGAGTGCCTTACCTCCCATCTCCGAACGCTTTATCGAAACCGAAGCTGTGGGGCGATCTGGGGAGGGGGCAGAACTCGAGGTCTGGAAAGCCCTAAAGTTGGCCTTCTCCAAACGAGAGGGTTTTGGCTATTGGCGCTTCCCGGTCTTTGCCAGATATGGGCATGGGCGCAAGGAACCCGACATCCTGCTGGGCGACCGCGAGCTGGGGCTGTGCATTATTGAGGTCAAATCCATCCGTATCCACAACATTGATCACTTGCACGGACATCTGTGGAAGCTGGTCAACTACCGTGTTTCCCAAGAAAACCCCTATGAACAAGCCGAACAACAAATGTGGCAATTGCTGGGCTACTTCAACCCCGAACCCAGCCTTAGGGAAAAAGTCACCGCCCGCGTGATGGTGGCCCTACCCTATATCCGCCGCGAGCAGTGGGAAGAACGGGGCTTTCACAAGCTGCCCTCCCAACCTCCCATCCTGTTTAAGGAAGACCTCAGGAACCCCCTCGAGGCCATCTCCGCTGCCCCCACCCTCAAAAGCGGCCCAGCATTGGACGATGACCAGTGGGAACGGTTGCAAAAAGTCTTGATGGGCAAACCCCTGTTTGTCCGCCACCGCGAGGTAGATAGACCCCAAATCGGTCGGGCAGTGGCGGTGCATATGACCCGCAAACACCTCTACGACTTGGACTTGCAACAAGAGAAGATCGGCAAGCAAATCCCACCAGGGCCACAGCGCATCCGGGGTATAGCAGGTTCGGGCAAGACCGTGATGCTCTGCCAAAAAGCCGCCCTGATGCACCTGCGCTACCCGGATTGGGACATCGCCTTGACCTTTTTCACCCAAAGCCTTTACGACCTTATCCAACACAACCTCAACCAGTGGCTGCGGCACTACACCAGTGGGGATCTGGGCTACAGCCCGGACAACCCCAAGCTGCGGGTGCTCCATGCTTGGGGTCGGGCCGAACGGCCAGGGTTGTACAAGGAGATCGCTCGGCACAATGGCCTGGACTTCTACTGGGTTAGCCGTATCCCTAAGGCCGATCAGGGTTCCCCGCTGGAGAGTTACGCCTGGGTGGTGCGGAAGCTGCTCGAGGAGGCCCGCGCTAAAGGCAAGACCTTGAAGCCGCTCTTTGATGCGATTTTGGTGGACGAGGGGCAGGATTTGGTATTTGATGAACGGTTCAAGATTGAGGGCAAGCAGCCATTTTATGCGATGGCCTGGGAGTCTTTGCGGCCCGTACAAAACCCCCAAGCTGGCCTCTTTGATAAATCCGATACGGTTCTTGAAAACGAAACAAATCTCGACACAAGGCGGCTGATTTGGGCCTACGACGAAGCCCAAAGCCTGGACAGCCTGTTGATTCCGACTTCCAAAGAACTCTTTGGGCCGGGCTTTGAGAAGATGGTGGCCGGAAGTTACCCCGGTGGCATCCTCAAGAGCGAGATCATGAAAAGCTGTTACCGCACCCCTGGCCCCATCATCCTGGCCGCCGCTCACGCTTTGGGGATGGGTCTGTTGCGGCCAGAGGGGGTGGTCTCGAGCATCACCACCCAAGAGGGTTGGAAGGATATAGGTTACGAGGTCGAAGGTCAGTTCAGCCCACCCGGTCAAGCCATCACCCTGACCCGGCCCGATGCCTATACGCCTAACCCCATCCCCAAGCTGTGGGAACTACGCATCGTGAGCTTTACTACCCATCAGGGGCGGTTTGAAGAGGTCGAGGCCTTGGCTGAACGGATTAAGAAAAGTCTGGAGGAAGGCTTGGCACCCAGCCGAGAGACCATGATTGTGCTGCTGACCAGGAGCGTCTTTGATTTCCGGCCCCTGGCAGTGATGGTGGGGGAGGCGCTGAGGCGCGCTATGAGCAAGGGCTTGTCTACCACAGCCCTGCCCTGCCCAGAGAATTTGAAGACGAGCTGCTGAGCTTTCCGGGTGGGGGCCACGATGACATGGTGGACGCACTAGCCTATGCGTTCGGTCAACTCTCGAGCCCCCGTCTATCCGACGAATCTACCAAGCGCCTACAAGGTTGGTAAAAGCAAGGAGGTGAGCGTGGACTTACAAGATGCATACATCCGGGCACAACTTAGTGGGGTGAAAAACCGCCTGGATGCCTATGCCGAGGCCCTCGATTGGGCTACCCAGGACAAGCCCGTGCTCAACTGGGCCACGTTGTTGCCGCCCATGACCACGATTGAGGGAATTGAAGCTCTCCAGCGCTATACCAAACTGGCGGGCGGTATAGGCCGCGATGTATATCAGGAGCGCCTATGGGGGACGCTGGGCAGCGTTGGTTGGGGTGGGACTGACCCGCGGGTAGACGAGCGGCTGAAGGCACTAGACCTGGACGGCCTGGCGCGCCAGGCGTTTACACCGCTCCTCTGCGGTGGTATCGCAGCGGGCGTTGCGTATCGCGACATACCAGGTCCAGGTGAGCCAGCGGAGAACAGTACCCGCGTAGATATCCTATCTGGATATTTACAGCCGCTCGCCGAGGACGGCAATAGCGCCGACATATGGGCGCTCTATCAATGCACCACCAACCCGGACGGTAAAACCTATCGGGTGCGGGTGTACGACCTCGAGGAGCGCCAACTCTACGAATGGAACAGACTATCAGCGCCATACCATCTTGGTCTCCCACCCACGTCTGTCGACCCATTGTCGTATCTGCCGCGATTTGTGATGGCTGCACAGGATGAAAACGGCCTGCCAGTAGGTGAATTCGTGCAAGGACTTTCCCTGCTCCGAGACGAGATTACCAAGCAGGTCAAACTCTTTCGCATGGAAGAAGCCTCGTCCTTCTCGATGCTGGTACTCTCGGGGCCATTCGATGAGGGCGGCCAGCTGGGGCCCAACGGGGTATTGCAATCCAATGACCCGGCTGCCAACGCCACCCGGCTGCCACCGGGAGACCTTACGGTGATGCAGAGCCAGCACGACCGCACCCTCGAACGCATTCGCCGCCGGTTCGCGGGCCGGGCTCGCCTCACCAGTGGGCGCAACCTCTCTGGAGAAGCGATAGCCGAGGCCAACCAAATGGCCCTCAACGCATATTCGGATTACGCACGCATCCTATCGCGGCTACTGACCTGGCTGGTAGGAGATTACTGCGACCTCGAGGCTATTGACCCTGTAACCGTGGAGGTTACGGTAAACCGAGAGGCCTATCGCAACAGCCGGATTACCGAGATCATCACGCTTTACGAGAAGGGCCTGCTCTCGCTGGATATGGCGGTGGGCGAAATCTCCAAGTTCTTTAGCTTTTCTGCCGAACAAATCCAAAGCTTCCTGGCTTCGAGGAGTACCGTTACCGGGGCCGACGTGCAGCGCCTATTTGGAGGGGGTGGTAATGGTTGACCTTGCCCAATCTCGGCCAGGAGTTCGACCGGCTGGTCGCGCTCCTCATGCAAAGTGGCTACGACGAGGTGCTGCGGCGCTTCAAAGCCGAACTTGCACGGGGACGGCTTTCCACCTTGACCCAGTGGGTACAACAAGGATTTGGTCGAGGTGCGCTGCTGGCCTGGAGCACCCACGCCCGGTGGCTGGCCATCGGCAGCGTGCCGGGCCGCGACATTATGGAATCACTTGGAGCCAGCGGCCAAAACTGGGCCGGGACAGTGGAGACTCGAGCTTTAGCCGTATTTGGCCGGGGCCAAAGCCCGCTCGAGCCCCCCGCCTACTTGAACCTGCTGGCGGGGATCGCCGTACGAGCTGGATATCACAGCGGGGCCGAGGCCGCTGGAGAAGCGGGCAGAGCCAAGTTCAAAATGTGGATTCGCAGCTACTCGGGTCGGGGTGAGCACCGCCACTGGCACGATGCACTGAACGGTGCCGCCATTCCCGCCTCGAGTAAGTTTGTCCTACCCGGTGGGCCAAACCCCGGTGCAAAGGTGGACGGCCCGCATGATTGGGCCAGCTTGCCCAGCCCGGCGGAGTGGGCTAATTGCGGGCACGCGTTGATTTACGTACCTGATGCCACCAAGGAGGATCTGATTCGCGGAGTAAGGGTCACTAACGTACCCATGGCTGGCCCGAACATACCCAGCGGGGCCAATAGCCCCATTAACAAACGTCAAGCTGTCCGCATGGCTACCGGCCTTGCCCAACAAGCCGGATTTCAAACTGACGATGCCTCGGAATACTTCGCCCGCCACGCCCGCTCGGCCATCGCCGCCTACGACGAATCCGCCGATCGCATCTTGCTCAACCTGGGGCACACCTACTGGTCTAACGCCGTCGCCTACGCTCGAATGCGCTACGAGGCGGGATTTTGGTCTAGCCCCGACCCCATGCACGTAATCCTGCACGAGATCGGTCACGGGCTGTACCTGCGGGCCAACCCCGGCACATCCAACGTTTGGCCGCTGGGGTTTCTCAAAGAATTACGGGCGACCCCCAGCCAACAGGCTGGGTCGGGGCGGCTCGAGTGGATTGCCGAGGTGTACGTGATGCGGCGCTTGAACCTGGAGTTGGCGAAGGATGTGCTAGACTGGTATTTGCGCCTGGGAGGGCCAGAGCCATGATTCGCAGCAGCAATTGCCCGGTATGCACACACTTTCGGGGTGGACGTGGTAAGCCCCCAGTATGTGCGGCTTTCCCGGATGGAATACCCGACGCTATCGTCTATGGCGAGCACTCCCATCTGCGTCCATTCCCTGGCGATCACGGTATCCAGTTCGCCCTCAGCGCTCAGGCAGAGGCCCTGGGCCTCGAGGCTACCGCCGATGCCCAAGACCTGGTAAATCAGTAGACAACCTAAAACATGAGCCCCGGATTCGTCCGGGGCTTTTCCCTGCGCCCAGACGACCTCACGGCGTAAAACTGTGGACGGCTTTTATGACTGACGAATCCAAAACCACCACCCCGGCTCCGGGGCAAGAGAGCCAGATCACCGAGACCACCCCGGCTCCGGGGCAAGAGAGCCAAAACAAACTGCTAACACAGGATGATGTTGACCGCATCGTGGCCGACCGCCTCAAGCGGGAGCGGGAAAAAGCCCGCAAGGAGTTCGAGGCCGAGAAAACCGAGGTCGAGCGGCGGGCCAAGCTCGAGGAGAGCGAGCGCCTCAAGCTCGAAAAGGATGAAGCCGAAAAAAAGGCGCTCATAGCCGAGGCCAGAGTGCTCAAAGCCGAGCGCAAAGCCGAGCTAACAGGCAAGGTCACCAATCCAGAGCGGGTGCTGCTGTTGATGGGCGACAAGGCGGGGGACTATTTCGGCGAGGACGGGGCGGTGAACGCCGAGACCGTGTTGAAAGATTTCCCCGAGTATGCGCCCGCCGCCGAGACCAATAAGCCGGCTGCCACACCCTTACCGGGTGTGCGGCCAGCCCTGGGCAAACCGCCCAGCACAGAAACCCAGATGCGAGACGCGGCCAAGAAAGGCAACGTCCGCGATTACATTCGCCTCTCGTTTAAAAAGGAGTAAATCATGGCACAAGTCGTAGGTCAAACCACTACCGCCAACACCAATAACTACCTGGGCATCCTCCGGTTGTTCAAGAAGCGGCCTAACACCATTCTTAAGCTCATCGGCGGCCTGGGCATCGCCCAGGCCGACGGCAGCGGAGACGATGTAGTAATCGGTCAGGGTTGGCGGCAAGAAGCCAACTACGAGTTTCCAACAAATATTGACTACGATCTGCCTGCTCCATCTCAGCCAGCCCGCCTCGAGGGGGCGGCTGCCCCGGCGGCCAACACCTTCCAGACCAGCCAGGCCAAAAACGTGGTACAGGTGTATCACGAGGGTGTGGACATCTCCTATCTGAAAATGTCCAGCTCTAACCGCCTGGCGGGCGTGGTGGGCTCCTCGGAAGGGGTGGTAGAGACCGCTCGCGCATTCCAGGTGGAACGGGCTCTGGAAAAAATCGCCCAGGATGCCAACTACTCGTTTCTGCGCGGCACCTATGCCAACCCGGCTAACCCGGCTGCGGCTGCACTGGCTACGCGCGGCATTTTCAATGCCATCACCACCAACGTATTTGCCAACGCGGCGGTGGGCCGGGCTTTGACCACCACCATCCTGCAAAATGCCTATAAGGGCATGATCGACAACGCTGGCATTCAGCCAGATAACCTCATCGCATTGATGAACACGGCCCAGATGGCAGCCATTAGCGCTCTCTACACGACACAATTCAATCAAGGACAGGATCGCACGGTGGGCGGCGTGATGGTGCGCACGGTATACACCGCGTTTGGTCGGCTCAACATTGCGCTCGATTTGGATATGACCCAAACCGACATACTGTTCATCAATCCGGATGTGCTTCAGGGCGTATATGTCAACGTCCCCGGCAAGCCCGAAGGGCTGTTCTACGAGCCCATTGCTATTGCTGGTTCGAGCGAAAAGGGCCAGGTTTACGGGCAGCTGGGCATCGACCACGGGCCCGAGTGGTGCCACGCAAGAGTTGGCGACCTGCTGTAGTCGCTGGAAAGGCTGAAGGCTCCGGCGTAAACCGGAGCCTTTGATTGGAGGATTGCATGAAGCTATACCACCCGCAGTTTGAACAAATCTTCGACCGCAAGTCGGGAGTGGTTTTTGAACCCGAAAAAGTGGGGGAGATATGGCGGGCTACTGCCGATGTGCCAGAGGAGGCCGTACCCGATTTCATTGAACGCGGATTTCTACTGGTAAATCCTCTACCACCCTCTGCGGAGCCCGCCCCCGAGAAACCCCGGAAGGAAAAATAGTTTATGGCCCGCACCTATGATTCCGCCAAGCTTACCCTGCAAGACCCCACCAACCAGGGCTGGGCACTGGCCTGGGTGCGGCGCTTTGCCGGTGACACGCCCAATGAGGCCCTATCGTGGCCAATGGATAGCCTCGAGGATGCCGACTGCCTGGGCTGGCTAACAGCCACTGCCTACAATCCATCGAAAAACTTTCCTCCAGTTCCGGGCGGCCTGCCAGGATATTTCTCCTGGCCGCTATATCCCGGTATTGGCTGGCCCGTTTACCCCGATATTACCTACTACCGCCCACACGCCGCAGCCGCCTCAGCTCTAGCCGCAAATCCGTACTGGATTCAGCGAGAGGGCATTCTGGGCACATCGCAGGCAGAGGAATTTCGTTCTACATCCCCAAGGCTACCCAGCCCAACTCGTTTAGCAACGGTGGGGATGCCAGCCAGTTTTGGTATGAGGGCGCGGTGACCATCAGCCAGGTGGCCAGGGCCAAGGGCAACGAGGCCGATATGGTCTATGTGTTGGGGCTTGATGCCATCGCTCAGCGCGAGGCCAGTCCCGAGGCTAGAAACGAGTTGTTTGTAGCCCTGACCCGCTCGAGGGGGTTTGCTTACTTGAGTGGGATCGGGAACTATCCCTTTTATGACGAGGCGGGGCAGGTGCTAAGGAGCGGCTCGAGTTTCAACTTTGTTTACCGCAAGCCCAAGCGGGAGATTGACAACTAAGCGAGGTTGAAGGCAGGGTAATGGCCTACAACATACTGACGCGAGACAGATGGTAGTCGTGAACGAAGCAT
>JADMIM010000205.1 GCA_015478585.1 Thermaceae bacterium
GCAGATGGCGAGCCGAAAGGGGGGCTTTGTCACCGCTCTGCTGGCTGATGGTCTTCCCCAGGCCACCTGATTGGGTCTGAGGATGATCGAACAGGTCGGTGAGGTACGTGACCGGCCCGCGCGTAATGGCTCCGGCAAAGGCCAGTACCTCCCCATCCTGCTCGGCCACAAACATCGTGCCAGCCTCAAACACATGACGTAGCACCGCCGGAACGGCCTGAGGAGACATGGTGGGGATGCTCTCAGCTTCTCCCACTTTATTCTGAGCAGACACGGCATCCATCGCGGCAAGGTCACGCTCGCTCGCTGCCCGAACGGTCATTCTCAGTTTGCTCTCTCGTCATGCCTCAGGTTTAAGAGCCAACTCGCGAAGGCCCTCGAGCAGCGCGGATGGTTCCAGACGATGCGTGTAATCGACATCCACGAACGCCAACCGCACCTTTGCTTGCTGGTCAAGCAGAAACGTCCCTGGGATGGGAAGTTCCCAGGAGTCATCCCCGTTGAAGGCGGGCAGATCGATGCCGAACTGCTGCTGGTAGATGAGGCGCGTCACGTCAGGCACGCTGAAGATCAAGCGGCACCGTCGGGCGACGGTATTGCCCCGATCACTCAACACCGGGAAAGCCAGCTGCTGCTGCTCGACCAGGGAGAGCGTGTGATCGGGTGTCTGTGGCGAGATCGCCACCAGAGAGGCCCCCAGTTCCTGAAGCTGTGGCAGCATGCGCTGGTAGGCACGCAGTTGCAAATTGCAGTAGGGACACCATTCCCCGCGATAGAATGCCACCACGACGGGCCCCTGCACTAGCCTCGCGGAGAGCGTCACGGGCTGGCCGAGCGCATCCGGTAACGTGAAATCGGGAGCCTGCTCCCCCACCTGGATACTCTGTTGGGCCAGACCGGAGCGAGCCAGGGTTTCCAGGTCTCGCTGCATGCTGACGATGATCTCGGAGGGCATTGCTGCCCTCCCTCGTGCTTGAAGAGCTGCCAGCTGCTCTTGCAGGCTCATCTCAGCAGAGTGTTTAGCTGTCATACGACTCCCTTGCTTCACAAGGCTCGTCCACGTGGACGATCGCTTCCCTCGACCGGTGGGACAAAAGCGTGCCAGAGCGCACGTCCAGCCTGCTCATCAAATTCTGAGACTACCACCCCCAGGGTGGAATTCAGCCACCGATAGCGCTGGTCCGTGGTCGTAAATTGCAGCGCCATCGTGAGCACCCACAGATGCGGTTGGCTCTGGTCAGCCCCGCGCAGCCCATAGCCTCTGGCGTCGAACCAGATCTCAGCCCCGTCGTCTGTGGTGATGACGCCAGCCGGATGAACGGTGCAGAGATGCTGCCCAGATGGCGGCTCAAGCCCGGCTCGCACAAAGACATAAGCGCAGTTACCGGCGTACATCGACCAGCGAGCTGTCCCACTGAGC
>JADMIM010000129.1 GCA_015478585.1 Thermaceae bacterium
CCCCTGGCTCAAGGTCAATCTCCAGGGCCAAGGCCCCACGCTCTATGCCACCACCAGCGGCTATGCCGAGCTTGCCGGGACAGTGTGGCCCAACACCTCCCTCACCGGAAGCCTGACCCTGCCCTTCAAGGGCGCGCTGGAAGTACCGCCGCTGCGGCTCCAGATGAGTCGTGAAGGCATTATTCTGCCCCACGGGCAGGTCAAGTTCAGGGCCGGGTTTCCCTTCCAGGTCACCCTTCCGCTGCGTGTGAATGGGCAAGCCAGCCAGCTCGAGGCCAGCGGAACCCTCACCGGCGGCCAACTGCGGGCCTCCACGCCCTACGCAACCCTCGAGGGAAGCGGCGATTGGAGCAATTTGCGGGTTTCGGGGAACCTGGCGGCAGCAGGTTTCAGCGGACAACTCTCCGGGCGAGCAGATTTGTTCAAGGCGGCCTACACCCTAAACCTCGAGGTTCCCAAGCTCGAGGGCAGTCTGCGGGTGCAGGGCAAAAGCACCGACCTGACCTATGCTGGACAGTTTCAGCAAGGCCGCCTCTTGGTCTCGGGCCAGTATCGCTTGGTGTCTGGGCAGCCCCTCGAGGGCTTGCGCCTGAGGGCCATCGCCACCGGTTTTGATACCAGCGGCCTGGGCCTGCCCGCCCGAGTATCGGGAAGCTGGAGCGGGCGCGGCGGGCGGCTTCAGGCCAACAGTGCCTATGGGCAGCTCACCGCCACGGGAACCGGGCTGCTGGGGCCGCTCGGAATAGAGTTGCAAAGCCCCTATGGAACCTTGCGCGGCAGCGCCAGCCGCGAAACCTTGGAGGTGCAGGGCGACCTGAAGCTGCCCTACATCAGCGGCAGCGTGGCCCTGCGCGGCCCCTGGAACCGCCTCGAGGCCAGCGGCCAGGGCCGCTACCAGTTGCCCTATTTGCAACAGCGCCCCTGGCGGTTCTCTGCCGACGTGCTGGCCCAAACCTGGCGGCTGGACGGGCCATTGGTGCTCGAGGGCCAAGGCTTGGCCTACCAGGGGCAACTGGCTTGGCCCTATACCTTCCAAGGCCGAACTGGGGAGCTAAGCGGCAGCTTGGAGGGCCAAGCCCTGAGCGGGACAGCCCAGGTACACACGGTGTATGGCGGGGTTGCGGTTAGTGCCGAGGTCACAGCCCAGGGAGCCGACCTAGACAAGCTGACCGGACAAATAGACTTGCCAGAGGGCCAAATTCAGATTGCCAACAAGGTGGCCACTTTCGACCTCGAGACTAGTCCCCTAGCCCAACTGTTCAATGCCGACCTGAGCGGCAGACTCAAGGGAAGTCTCAAACTCGATGGTAGCGGCCAGGCTAGCGGAACCCTACAAGCCTATGGACACAAGCTCGAGCTGGGCTACCAAGGCCGCACCCTGTCGGCTTTTTTACCCCAGCAAAACCTGGGGGTCAGGCTAGTGCTCGAGCAGACCCTACAGCTCAGTGGGCTGGGGGATTTGTCGGGTTCGCTGCGCATCAACGACCAAGTGAGTGGTCATCTGGCCTATCAACAGGGAGCTACTCGAGTTCAGGCCGACCTGAGCGGCTCACCTCAGCAACCGGCCTTCCAGCTAGCCGCACAAGGCCCTTGGGGGCAAGCGACAGGGACAGGACTATATAACCTGGCGCAAAACCGAGGCCAGGCCAGCCTCGAGGCCAATACCCCCTACGCCAGGGGGGCGCTCGAGCTGTCCGGTAGTGCCAGCGGATATCAGGCTGCGGGTCGTTTGGAAAGCCTGCAATACCTCAAACAAGCTGGGCCGCTGCGACTTAGTGGGGAGGGGGGCCGCTGGAGCCTGGTGTGGGCCGCTCCACTGGGCCTCGAGGCCCAGGGCAACGGGGCCAGCCTGGCCTCGGTAGGCTTGAATGGCCGGGGCAGCCTGGAGATAGGCGGACAAACCTTCAACCTCTCCGGCAACATCCGCAACGTGGGGCAGGATTTTTCCGGGCAGATGGCGGTGGCGGGCCAGCAGGTCAGCTTGTTGCTGAAGGGCGAGAAAGGCAATCTTCAGGCTGCTGGCGAGGTTTATGGTGCGGCCCTGGCTGCCCAGACCAACCGTCAGGGCGACCTGACCGGCACTCTGTCCTACACCCGCGACTTGGGCTCCAACCGGCTTGCGGCCAAGGCCACTCTGGCGGGCAGCTTGCTGAAACCGCTCGTGCAGGGACAGGGGTTTTTGCAGGGGAAGGGAGCCCAGATAGCCCTCAGCTTTGCCTACGATGGTGCGCTGCGGGCCAGTGCTGCTGGGCCAGGGCTACAGGCCACATACCAACAGGGCTGGCTCAAGCTAGATGCCGACACCAGCCTCGAGCCATTTACCGGTTTGCCGATACGTCTCAAAAGCAAGGGTGAGGGCCAACTGGCTAGCCTCGAGCTACCCCTCGACTTGAGCGGCCCCAACCTACGAGCCTCTGGCCTGGTCAACCCCGCCAAACTATCAGCCCGCCTGGCAGGAACCTACCAGACCCAGAAATTCGACCTGAGTTATAACCAAGGGCTCGAGGCCCGTTTTTCCGGCCCCTACGCGGTGGGGGTGGTGCGCTACCAGAACCAGCCCTCAGGTTCGCTAACCCTGGAACTGCCGGTGCCGGGGGGCCGTTTGGTGGGGGCAGCGTATTTGGATACCGGGCGGGTCAGCCTCGAGGGTCAAGGGGGCTGGAAGGGAGTACTCGAGGCCAACTTGCGCCAGGGCTGGTCGCAGCCTACGCGCTGGCAAGTCCGCAGTGACTTAAGTGGGCTGCTGAGCATCAAAAGCCAGTTCGACCTGGATGCCGCACCGCTGGGTGTGCAAGGAAATGCCCAGCTCGAGTTGCCCGGTTGGGGACAGCTCTCGCTGGTTGGCAAAGGTGCGCAGGTGGCGGTGAGTGGAAGAACGGGGCTGGAGCCCCTGGTGGGCAAACTGCAACTTAGCCCCCTGAAGTTCGATTGGTCTTATGCCGGAAACCTGCCCAAAGGGCTGGGCAGCCTGGCGGCCAAGGGAAGCTACCCTGGCACCTGGATTTCCGGTCAATACCAGGCCCTCGGGCAGCGTCTCACCCTCGAGGGCCAGGGCCCTCGGCTCGACCTGAGCGGCCAGGGGCTGCAAGCCCATCTGACCCCACAGGGTCTGGAGGCCAAGCTGCAAAACTTCGCCCTGAGTTCGGCCAGTCTGAGCGGCGAGGTGGGAGGCTCTTGGAGCCACTTGCAGAGCAATCTGGGTTGGAAAGCCTGGGGGCGGGCCGGAGAAGTTAGAGCCAGTTGGCAGCAGAACCACCTCGAGGCCAGCCTTAAGGGAGATTTAGCCGGTGCAGTTAGCTACGACCAAAGCTGGAAGGGCAGCCTGCGGTTTCGTGAGGGGCAAGCCACCCTGAGCGGGACGGGCATTCCCACCCTCGAGGGCCAGGTGCTGGGTTTGGGAGTGCGCTTAGCCTATCCGGTGCTCGAGATTTCCTCTTCCCAGCCAGTACAGACTCACTTCAGCACCTCGGTCATCCCACAGCCCCGCAGCACAGCAGCGGTGCGGGTGCTGCGGGGGCCACTTACGGTGCAGGGCCAGACCGGTCACCTCAGCTTCAATATCGCCGAGCACAGCGCCTCGGGCGAACTCAGCCTCAACAGCCTGGCCCTGCGTGGACAGGGGCCAACCCTCGAGGCGGCCTACCCACTGGATGGGGGCCGTTTGCTGGGTTCGCTCGACCTGGATACCTATGCCCTGACTCTGACAGCTCCAGGGCTGGGACAGGGCAGTCTGAGCTACAGTGGGGGCAAGCTAGGGGGCAGTCTGGAGGCTTCGCTGTATGGCTTGGGGCTAAGCCTGAAAGGCCAGGACGATCATATTCTCCTCCAGGGAACCCATCCCGATACCGGCTGGCTGCCCTGGAAGGGGGGTTCGCTGAGCGCTAAGGTGGGCTTGAATGGCCTCTGGCAGGCCACCTACCAGGCTCAAGAGGGCAACCAGTCCCTACAAGCGCAGGGCAAACTGCTCGAGGCCAGCCTCAAAGCCAAAGGGCGGTGGTTGAATGGCGACCTCCAGTACGCCGCCAATGGAAGCTGGGCCGGAACACTCAAGACCGACCTTCCGCTGCCTGCACTGGACAGCCGAGCCATCTTGCAAATGCACGGCCAGGGCGAGTTGGATATTCAGGGCAAACTCGAAGGCGGGGTGGGTTCTCTCAACCTCGCAGCTACCTTGGGGCGCGGCGGGCCAAAGGCCAGCGCCCAGTTTAGCGACCTCAACCTGGCCGAAGTTCCCCTGCTGAGTGCCCGCATTCCCTTCCTCGAGGGCCGGGCCAGCGGACAGGTAGACTATAGCGGCGGTGCTGCCAAGTTCAGCCTCTCGAGCCCGGCCCTCTCGGTCAAGAACGACAACTTAGCGCTCTCCAGCCGCATGGTGGGTAGCCTGGAAAGGGGGGTGCTGCAAGCCAGTCTGGACTTTGACCGCACCCAAACTGGGGGGTTGGTGAACGGGCAAAACAACGTCCCAGACACCCTAGGCTCGAGCCATAGCCATATCGCCCTGCGCATGGATGCCAAAACCCTTTCCGCCCAGGCCACCGCCTCGGCCTTCCCTCTGCACTGGCTGCTCTCGGCCTGGACGGGCGGCCTGGCAGGTCAGGCTTATTGGACGGGAAAGGCCACTTTTACCTATAACTTCCAAAATCCCTGGGCTTCAAAAGGGATTTTGGTTGGTCAGAACCTGCGGTTTATGGGGGGTGGTGACGCGCTAACCGGCCAGGCGGTGCTGCGTTTTGAGGGTGAAAGGTTTTACATAGACCAACTCGCCCTCTCCGGTAAAGGCACTTGGAAGGGCAGTGGCTACTGGGGCCGCACTCAGAGCAATTTGCACCTAGACCTGGAAAATACCACCTTCACCCCGGTGCTCCAGGTGATTCCTGCGCTCAAGCCCTATGCCCCCGAAGGCAGTGGCACCCTGCGGCTTTCTTCCGATGGCAAGGTTTTCGACCTGAGCGTGGAAAACTTCCGCTTCAAGCTGGGGCCGGTGCGGGCCGAAACCCCCAGAGCCCGCTTGCAAGTAAGCCAAACGGTAGTCGCGGAGGGCCATATCAAGCTCACCGCACCCTATCCTGCCGAGGCCGACCTCTCCGGCGAGGGCAATGCCGATGGCCTGACGGTGAGCGCCAAAGGAACGGCCGACCTGCCGTTTGTATCCCCCAACGAGCCTTTTACCCTTAGCTTTAGCTATCCCAGCTACGTGCTAGACGCACGGTTGGTCAACCAGCAGGCTCGCCTCAACGGTACCTTGTTCCCTCACCTGGCTCTGGCCTTGCAAGGGCCGGTGCCAGTGAGTTATCCGCAGTATTTTTTGCTAGACGGCCTGGTCAATACCAACTTGGTGCTCAACTACGACCAGGGTGAATACCGGGTGCTGGGTTCGGTCGAGGTGATGCGGGCCAGGCTGGGTCTGCCCCAAGGCCAAAAGGAGGTTGCGATCCCCGTCACCGGCTCGAGCCCGGCTGCTTCACAGGGTTCGCCGATTCCCTTGCAGTTTATCAACGTGCAAATCAAGGCTGATCGGGGCATTCTGATTCAGGAACCACTAGCCCAGGGGGAGCTGGGTGGGGAGCTTTATTTGAACGGAGATGCCTCGAGCCCTTATTTATCTGGCGAAGTCGTACCGGTGCGGGGAAACTTCAAACTATGGAACCGAGATTTCACCATCCGCGACCGTAGCAGCACCGAGCGCAGTTATGCCCGCTTTAGCCCGGATGCGGGTATCTTGCCCAAGTTGCAGATTGTCGCCGATACCCAAGTGCAAGATCAGGCCACCAACCAAAACGTCAAGGTCAACCTCACCTTAAAGGGTCAATTCGTGCGGCAGAATGGAAAAATCAAGGTCAACCTAGACCCGGTATTTTCTGCCCAGGCTTCGAGCGTTAGCCTCACCCAGGCTGAAATTTATTCCCTGCTGCTCCTGGGCCGCAGCGACCTATCGGTGCTGCCTACCGACGTGGCCCAGTCGGGCTTGCAGGGCGTGGTGCAAAACTTTTTGGTGGGACAGCTCGAGACCGAGCTTTCCAAAGCCCTGGGTCTAGACCAGGTAAAAGTAGATATCCCGCTGTTGGGCGGCGGCAAAGCCGAAGAAACCAAGTTCACCATCGGCAAATACCTCTCACCCGAGCTATTTTTTGCCTATTCGGTGGATTTGCGTGGCTATCAGACTATCTACGCCGAGTACCAGCAGGGCGATTACCGTTTTACTTTCAGCAGTGATATCACCCCCACCCCGCGCCCCACCTTCAGTTTTGGCTATACCATTCGCCCCATTGGGGCCGACCTGACCATAGATATTGCCACCCCCTCGGTTAGCGACAGCCAAACCACCGGCTTTAGTTTTGGCGTAGGGTTAACCTTCAGGTTTTGAGGTGGGTCGAATACAGTTGTTAGGAGCATCCAAACTGCTGCTACTCCAAGGTTCGTGTAAAGCGCTCTAGGGGATACTCAACTTACTGCGGTTGGCTCCGACTTGCTGGGGCGAGAGGCGGGCTACCCTGGCAGCGGCAATTTCGGCAGCCGTGAAGAGCTTGAAACCTTGGGGCAGAGCTTTATCGTTTCCCCAGGCGCTCGAGATGTAGTTGAGTATTCCGGCAATCTGCTCATCGTTGAGCTGGGCAAAAGCAGGCATCACCCCGTTATATTTCTGGCCCTTGACGGTTATTTCTCCCTGCATTCCGTATAGCAAGGTGTTGATGAGCTGAATGCGCCCTCCGCTAACTCGGATAAGGTCGGGGGTGTGGCCTGCTTGGGGTGGAAAAGCTCCAGGGCGGCCCTGCCCGTTTTCGCCGTGGCAGAACACACAGTTTTGTTGGTACAGCGCGGTTCCTGTCTGGGCCATAGCCGCAGCCAGAGACAACCATAAGACCCAAAGAATGGGTTGTTTCATAGCAGAAGTATAGGAGCTTCTCAATCCGGCTCAGGTTAGTTTGCCCTCAACGGGCGTTTAAGTAGACCTTCTGCAAAAGTCCAAGCTCGACCCTCAAATAAGCCGAAAGCCACCTGGGTTTGCAGTTAGAGTGATTTACCTGAACCTTGGGATAGCGATATATTTTGGACTTCTTGCGAGTTTAGCCATCGCTAGCACGAGGGGTCGTCCCAGACGTAGCTATTGGCTATCAACCAGGAGCTATCAGCGATTTCTGCAAGAAGTCTGGGTGCTGGGCCAGTCGGAGCCGAGAACCGCGATAAGAGGAACTTTTACCCCTGACCGAGGATTTGGCACAAGTAGCTCGAGGGTTATGCGGGAGAGTGCTGGGAAGCCAAAGATTTAAGAATCCATTGACCGCTGGGTTGAGCCGACACCACTCCATCGCTCATCACGGTCTTTCCTCGCAGCACCACCCGGCTAACCCACCCCCGCATATTCCAACCCATAAATGGAGAATGGGGATGACGGGAGTATAGCCATTCTTGCTTGACCCTCCACTGCCGCTGCAAATCTACCAATAGCAAATCGGCATCATGACCCACCTGAATCTTTCCCTTACGCCCTGCAATCCCGGCGAGTTGGGCTGGGCGGGTGGACAACAGTTGGGTTAACTGCTCCAGGCTCATCCCCCGCTTGTGGATGCCTTCACTCAACAGCAGGGGCAGCAGGGTTTGGATTCCGGTGATGCCCCCCCAGGCTTGCCATATATTGTATTCACCTTTGGTTTTTTCC
>JADMIM010000206.1 GCA_015478585.1 Thermaceae bacterium
CAACGGGTCCCGGCCCAGGGCTGTGGCCCCGGCGAGCTTACCGTGGGAAGAGCGCCTCGCCCTCATCGGGAGCATCGGCGCGCAGAAAGGCAGTGTGAGTACCGTGAAAATCACCTTGATCGGAAGACCAGGCAAAGTCGAGCAGCGCGGGCAGTGCATCATCACCACTATGCAGTCGGGCCGCATACCCGCCCTGCCCAAGGGCCTTCCCGTCCCTTCAAGCGCGAGTACAACCTACTCGGTGTATATATCGGTCATGCAGTGGCGCAGAGTAGAGGAGGCCAGCAGGGACCAGGACGACGCGCTGATCCTCGAGGGCTTCCCGCTCCTCGACAACCCGTCAGGAACCATTGCCGTCTTTGTGCTGAGCGCCACCACGAAAAAGCTCCAGGCTGCGCAGCGCCAGGCCGTGAGCCAGAAAGCCGGCAGCAGCGCTCCCGGCCTGCAGGAAGCGCGCTAACACCCTCCCAGGCATCTTGCGGCACGCATTGTTCCCCGCCAACTGGTGCAGGCCCTCTCGCCCACGCCTCTGCCAGGCACACGCACCGGCGCTGCCAGGCACACGCTTTCTTCGCCCACAGATGCCCCCTTGCTCTGCGCCAAGAGCGTATCTCATACCGCCCCGGGCGCGAGGGTGTTTGATCGAGATGTTCTGTACATGATACGTACATGATAGGGTGGTCGATCCGTTCCCTGGCACTCCAGTCCGGACACGCGGGGGTCTGCTCTCCTCACCATGGTCTCGAGGCAGAGCGATCCCGCCCACTCGCACCTGGCGCTTCGCAAAACCGTCCCTGCCCTGGCATACACACCGATGACCCTGACTGACCGCATCAGCGCGCCGGCATCCCTTTTCGGCGTCGTGGAGCGAGGATGGACACCTCCAGCCACCGGGTTGCCTGGCGTGCTACTCCCTCTCCATGCCCAGGCATTCCCCTGGCAGCCTGCGCTTGCCCACGATCTGCCATCACGTTGCCCTGTCCCCTCTGAGGCTTTCCAGGTACGCTTCCTGCAACCCCTGCGCCGGGAGATCACCCAGGGTGGCCTGGAACCGGCGCGAGACGGGCGAGCGGCAGGACGGCACCAGTCCTGCGCTGGCGGATGGAGATCCTCTGAGCTTTGTTTGAGGGAGGGAACTATGGATAGCCTTCGGAACCCGCGGTTTATTTTCCGGCGCTGCCTTCATTCAGGCTGGGGGCGCGCTGCAGTGCAGTTGTGCCTCGGCCTGGTGCTCGCACTCCTGTTCATCGCCCCCGCAGGGGCCGTGGCAACGCCACAGGCGCGCACTTCCCAGGCTCAGCGGCCTGAAGGGGCCCTGGTGCGCCTGCAGGAAGTCCAGCGCTCGAAGGCCATCGCGCTGGACTTCCTGCACCCCCTATTCACGTCGCACACCGCAGAGACGCTAGAGG
>JADMIM010000207.1 GCA_015478585.1 Thermaceae bacterium
CGCTGCGGGCCACAAAGACCCGCGTACTACTGACCGCTATCGCCGTCGTAAGGCATGTGGTGCGCCCACAGACTTGGACAAAGCCCAGAGTTGGGTCTAGCGAGTGACTCTGGGGTTTAGTAAGATAGGATTATCCAAGCTAAAGGAGCACAACAATGCCGAAAGCACGAACCTTCACGGCCCAATTCAAGGCCCAAGTCGTTCTCGAAGTAATCAGCGGCTCGAAGACCAGTGGCGAGGTCTGTCGCCAGTATCAGATCCACCCCACCCTCTTCAGCCGCTGGAAGACCACCTTTCTGGAGCAGGCACCAAGCGTCTTCAGCCAGGAAGAAAGCCGATCGGCCGAGCAAGAGCACATCGCTGAACTGGAGCGTGTGCTCGGTCGGCTGACCATGGAACTGGAGGTGTCAAAAAAAGCATCGTCCTTGCTCGGCTCGCTCCCGAGCAGAAACGGTCAATCGTTGTGAGCCTAGCTGAACACTACCCGATCAGTTTGGTCTGCGAGGTGCTCGATTACCCGCGCAGCAGCTTCTATTATATAGATGTGCCCGATGATGGTAAGGAAGGGAGGCTACGCGAGGTGTTAGCGCGGTTGGCCGAGCAGTGGCCAACCTATGGGTATCGGCGCCTCACTGTGCAACTGCGGCGCGAGGGAGTGGCAGCGAACAGCAAGCGGGTGCGTCGACTGATGGCTGAGCTTGGGCTAACGGCTAAAGCGCCCAAGCGCAAGGTGCGCACGACCAACAGCGAGCACGGCTTTGCCCGTTACCCCAATCTGGTCATGGGACTTGAGGTTAGCCGACCAGACGAGGTCTGGGTGGTCGATTTCACCTACGTGCGGCTGCATAAGGAGTTCGTCTACCTGGCAGTGATCATGGATGTCTGCACACGCAGCATTCGTGGCTGGCACCTGGGGCGGAGTATGGACGCTGAGCTGGTGCTGGTAGCCTTGCGGCGAGCGTTGCTCGTAGGAACGCCGGAGATCCATCACTCAGACCAGGGCGTGCAATACGCTTGCAGCAGCTATGTAGAGCTGCTAAAGGCCCAGGGGGTGCGCATCAGCATGGCTGAGGTGGGTGCGGCCTGGCAAAATGGGTTCGCCGAGCGCCTGATGCGCACCATTAAAGAAGAGGAAGTGGAACTGAGCGAATACGAAGACTACCAGGATGCTTACAGGCAGATTGGCAAGTTCCTGGAGGGCGTCTACATGCACAAGCGGATTCACTCGTCGTTGGGATACCTAACGCCGGCGGAGTTTGAGCAGCAGTGGCTCAATCAGCAAGCCCAAGCCCACGTCCAGTATACCAACTCTCAAACCTGATTCTCCTGTCCAGGTTTGGGGGCGCAGTACAATCAAAGCCACACTAGCTATCCTGTTATCGACATTAGCCAGGGAGTGGAACCCAA
>JADMIM010000003.1 GCA_015478585.1 Thermaceae bacterium
CAGCCGAACCACCCGTTTGATCTGCGCAGCCTCGTCGGGTACGGTATCTACCGCAGCCACCTCGAAGTCGCCGTAGAGCAGGATTTCGCGTAGGGCAGTCACGGTAGCATCTTCGCGTTCGCTGCGCGCGCCACTGCCGGAAATAGTCAGGATGCCAACCCGAATCACGAGTACCAGTCTATGCCACAGCAGTGATAGGGTTTGGTTATATGTGGCATCACCCCATATCCCTCGAGGGGCGTTATGTGCGCCTCGAGCCCCTCACCCTGGCCCATGCCGAGCCAATGCTGGCCCACTTCGATGCCGAAATGGTGCAGTACATGAGCCACGCCCCCCAGGAGCCCACTTTGGCGGCCATGCAGGGCTATATTCATTATCTGCTTGCGGCCCCAGACCGGGTGAACTGGGCCATCCTGGACAAGGACACCGGTCAGATGGCCGGGCGCACTGGCTACGTGCGGGTCAACCCTGAGTATCGCTACCTCGAGACCACCACCTGGATTTTCACTGAGTTTCAGGGCGGTCAGGCCAACCCTGAGAGCAAATACCTGCTCATTCGCCATGCCTTCGAGACGCTTGGAGCCATTCGGGTGCAGTTTCGCGCCGATGCCAACAATACCCGCAGTTGCCGGGCCATCGAAAAACTAGGGGCAGTGCGCGAGGGAACCTTGCGCAAAGACCAGATTTACCCCAGCGGTATAGTGCGCAGCACGGCGGTGTTCTCGATTTTAGACGAGGAATGGGCAGGGGTGAAGAAACGGCTCGAGGCCCGCCTCTATCCCACATCGGGGTAATGAAAATATCGGGGTGGGCTTCACCCCGATATTTTGCCTCCCATCGCGGTTCTCTGAATTTTGCCGCCGGGTGCGGCGGCAAAATTTCAGACCGGCATAGCAAATATACTCGAGCCATCCCAAGGCTCTTTCCGAAAACTGCTCTAGCTTGGCGGCCCTGGTAGGAATCGAACCCACGACTTTCCGCTTAGAAGGCGGGTGCTCTATCCACTGAGCTACAGGGCCAAGCCAAGGCAGTATAGCGCCCAGAACGAGGTTTAGCAATGCCGAGGGTAGGGCATAAAGAGCCGAGAACCAAAGGCTTTTTTGACCCTTGGCGCTCGGCGCTGGCCCCCTTGCTTTTCCAAAGACGGGCCATGTGCTACACTCTGAGGGTTGCCTGACCTCGGTCAGGGTAAATTTTCCTGGCCTAGCCCAGTTCTGGAGGAATCATGAAACGCACCTGGCAACCCAACAAGCGCAAGCGGGCCAAAACCCACGGCTTCCGCGCCCGTATGAAAACCGCCGATGGCCGCAAAGTGCTGGCCCGCCGCCGCGCCAAAGGCCGCGCCAGCCTGAGTGTTTCCACCGAGAAGCATCTCAATCGCTAACCTGGCTGAGCGAACGTTCCTCCCCGCCTAGGGGAGGATTTTTATAGGGAAAGGAAGGTGAAAAGGTCAAAAGGGTAAAAGGTGAAAAGTTGTCACCTTGACCCCACTTTTGACCTTTTACCTTTTCCACTTTTTACCCATGCCCTTCTCCTCTCTCAAAGGTGAAAAAGCCTTTCAGCGCATCCGCTCAGGCCGCGCCGGACGGGGCAAACTGGTTTCGGTGCGCTGGTTTCCCTTACGGCCCAGCGTGCAAAACCCGGTACGGATTGGCATCGTGGTTTCCAAAAAGGTGGGCAAGGCGGTGGTGCGCAACACGGTTCGCCGCCGCCTACGGGAAATACTGCGCCGGATGTATCTGCCGCCTTGTGAAGCGGTCATCGTGGCCCAGCCCGAAGCTGCGACGGCTACCTACTGGGAGTTACTACGGGACTTGGGCCATGCCCTAAAAAAGAGTGGGCTGGTACAATAGCGCGGGTTGGTTTGCTCTACCCTTGGGCAAGACCTTAGAGAGTGACGATTGAAATGAAACAACTGTTGATGGGAGGAGTCCGCTTCTACCGGCGTTTTATTTCGCCACTGAAGCCGCCTACCTGTCGTTTTTACCCGACCTGTAGCTGCTATGCCCTCGAGGCTTTAGAGCGTCACGGAGCCCTGTGGGGCAGCTACTTGGCGTTGGTCAGGCTTTTGAAGTGTCACCCTTTTCACCCTGGCGGGCTCGATTATGTACCCAGTGAGCGCCCCAGGGTTCGCTGGAACCCCCTAGATAGCCACTAGCAGATGGAGGAATGAATGAAACGTTGGTTGTGGTTGGTAAGTCTGGCTGTTTTCTTGGCTCCTGCCTTCGCCCTCAAGCCGGAGTGGCGACAAGTAGACGTAAACGCTGACGGCAAGGCGGAGCAGGTAGCAGTCACCAACCTCGCTGACATCGCTTTCAATACCCAGGGTCAGATTGTCGGCTGGTATGTGAAAACTACCAGGGCTCAAGATTTCAAAGGCAACTATAGCCGGGCCGCCAACCTGGTCAAGACCGGGGTGGTATTGCCGGGAACCCTCTCTGACTTCAAGCCGGACAAGTCGGAGTTTATTCGCAGCGATTCTACCGACCCCAACGCCGACTTCATCGCCCGCTTTACCCAGGGCGCGACCGTGCTTACTTATTCCATCCATCCCCGCTTTCTAACCATTGATGTGAACGTGAAAACCCCCACTGCCCGTACCTTGACCTGGACCGGGATTGACAACTCGAGCAGCCCCACTACCAAATGGCTCGCCAGTGGGGGCAGCCAGCCCGCCAGCACCGGCAGTGGTTCCGCCACTTACGTCTCCTGGCAGACCCAGCCCAAGGCGGGTTTTGCTATGGTCATCCGCCCGACCACCCCCACCAATATCAAGATGAACCTCGTCAGCGGGGCGGGAGTGGCCGAGGTCAGCGTTCCCGCAGGGGGGCTCAACCTCAAGGTCTATGGTGGAGCCAACGAGCTGGTGCGCCTACATGTCGAGCGCTTTTATGACCTGCCAGGACTGTTTCAGCCCAATATCTGGGGACAGATTTCGTTGGGGATGCTGTGGGTCTTGGAGGAATCGCACAAGATTGCTGGGGGAAGCTGGGTGCTGGCCATCGTCATCGTGACGATTTTGCTGCGCCTGTTGATGTGGCCCCTGATGCACCAGCAGTACAAGAGCATGGCTGAGATGCAGAAAATTCAGCCCTTGATGAAGAAAATCCAGGAGAAGTACAAGGACAACAAGGAAAAGCAGCAAGAAGAGACCATGAAGCTCTACCAGGAGCATAAAATCAACCCTCTGGCGGGATGCTTGCCGCTGGTGCTTCAGATGCCCATTCTTTTCTTGATGTACCGCATTATCGTGGGGTACGAGTTTGGGCAGGGCTTTTTGTGGGTGCCTGACCTGGCCCTGCCCGACCCCATCTACATCCTGCCGGTGCTTTACATTCTGGTATTGCTGGCCTCGACCTGGCTTTCCTCGGCTGGAAACCGCGACTCCCTGCGGCAGGGCATCCTGATGAACTTGGTGTTTGCCTTCCTGCTTTTCAGTTTTCCCGCCGGGGTTACGCTTTACTGGGTGCTCTCGACGCTAATTAGCGTGGGGCAGCAGTGGCTGATCAACCGCAGCCTGGGCATCAAGATGGCTCCAGCCAAGAGCTGAGTTCACCAACCCGTCTCCAACCAACCTCGAGCCGATTTTGGGCTCGAGGTGTTTCTATCACGGTTTCCGTCATACCGGCCGCAAAAACCGCCCTTGTAGGAGGTGTTCGCAGGTATCGTCTGGTGGTCACCCCACCCCGACTTTGGTAGCCACTTTTATCTACAGGCTATGTTTACGGCGTATTTCCCAGCCGCATAAAAGGCCAAAATACAATAAGCTATAATTGGACGACAAATATGGAAGACAAGAAGCGTGGGCTGGACGATTTGCTAAGCGATTTGGGGATTGGCGAGAACGAAACCGCACCCGAATTCGTGCTGAAGGAGGAGGGAGAAGCACCCGTAGTCACTCCCACGGCCCAAGACCCCAAGACGGCTCTAGAACACTTTATGGTGGGGCTACTGATGCGCCTGGATCCGGCCTACTCGGTGGATATTCGCCAGGATGGAGACCTCTTTCACACCGAGATTCTGGGCGGTGATTTAGGACGAGCGATTGGGCGCGAAGGCAAAACCCTACAAAGCCTCGAGTTTATCGCCAACGTGGCGATGGCAAAGCAATTTGGCTCGGCTTACCGGGTGGTGCTGGATGCCGCAGGCTATCGCCGCCGCAACGAGGATCGCATCAAGCGAATGGCCATGGACGCGGTACTTCAGGTCGAGGTCAGTGGACAGGAAGTCGAGCTTCCGGCCATGCGGGCCTCCGAACGCCGAATGATTCACGTGTTGCTCAAACAGCACGAAAAAGTCACCACCTATTCGGTGGGCGAGGGCGAAGAGCGGCACGTAATTGTTTCACCTCGAGACCCCAACAATCCCCCAGTCCCTGCTGCGGAGCCCGGTGGGGAAGAGTGAACCATTGGCGGTTTAGGGCCAACCCTTTAGTGTAGAGGCTTGGTCGCAAGCCGCAGGTCAGAAACGAGGCTTTCGATGTGCGACCTGAGGCAGTTGTTTACGGTGAACTGTAATTAGCCCAAATGTTCTATGACTCGTCTGGAGTTGCTTCGTGAGCTGCAAGGCCGCCTGGAGCGGGCCGGTAAGCCAGGGCTCGAGGCACGGTTCATCCTGGCCCACATTACCCATACCGACCCCAACACCCTGGCTGCCAGCCTCTTTCAAGCGGTTTCTTCCGACGTAGCCGAAGCTGCCCAGGCCATGGTGGGGGTGCGAATTTCGGGGTATCCCCTACAGCTTTTGCTGGGCGAGACCGAGTTTTTCGGGCTCAGGCTAAAGGTTAGGGGAGGGGTGTTGATTCCCCGGCCCGAGACCGAAGGGTTGGTGGAGCGGGCGCTCGAGCTAATTAGGGGTCAAGACGATGGAATCAGGGTTGTGGACGTGGGTACGGGCAGTGGGGCCATCGCTTTAGCGCTCAAACATATGCGTCCGAGCTGGCAGATTTGGGCTACCGATATCAAGGCCCAAGCCATCGCTCTGGCCCAAGAAAACGCCCTCGAGCACGGCCTGGAGATACAGCTTATGCAGGCCCCCTATACCGCCAACTTGCGTGACGTGGACTTGGTGGTTTCCAACCCGCCCTATCTGCCCGATGAATACCGCGACGAGGCTCCGCCGGAGCTGGCCTACGAAGACCCCGACGCACTGTACTCCGGCTACGACGGTCTGGATATGCCGCGCGAGCTGCTCAACCAGGCCTGGCACTCGCTAAAGCCCGGAGGATGGCTGGCCCTCGAGCTTTCCCCTTTCAATATCTACGATCTGCTCGAGGCAGCCCTTGCCCAGGGCTGGAAACAGACCCAGATTCACTTCGACCTGACCCAGCAGTCACGCTATCTGGTCGCCCAAAAACCCTGGCCTGAGGAGCCCGACGAAGCTGTGCTGGCCGAGGAATGAGAGCAGAGAACTGGTCTAACGTCGAATGACTAACGCCGAAGGCCGAAAACTGAAAGCTAAAGGCACAAAAACCTAAAAACACAAACCACGTCCCAGACGGCGTTTCTTGATAGAGGAATTATGCCGTCCTGGTGTAGCTTTTGACTCTTTGGCAGTTTTCCTTTAGTTGTTGGCGTTAGACGTTCGACGTTGGGTGTTTAGCTCTCCGCCCTCTGCCCGCAGTGTCCGGCCTTGAGCGCTGGACGTTAGACTAATGAGTATGGACTTACAGCCCTATCTCGAGACCGCGCTGGACGCTGCTTATCTGGCTAAAGGCATCCATCAGTATTACCAGGAAAAAGGCTTCACCCAGAGCAGTAAATCCACCCCCACCGACCTGGTGACCCAGGCCGACCGGGAGTCGGAAACGGCTATCCGGGAGCTGATTGCCTCGAGGTTTCCGGGTCAGGGGGTGCTGGGCGAAGAAGAAGGCCAGCAGGGTGAGGGGGAGTTTCGCTGGATTGTAGACCCCCTCGACGGCACCGTGAACTATGCCCACGGCTTTCCCTTTTACGCCGTGAGCATCGCTTTGGAGGTGCGTGCCCAACTCGAGCTGGGGGTAATTCTGGACACCGCCAGAAGTGAGTTGTTCACCGCTACCAGGGGTGGAGGAGCCTACATGAACGGGCGGCCCCTCCAGGTCTCGAGGCAGGACACCTTGCTGGGAAGCCTGCTGGCTACTGGCTTTCCCTACGATGTCAACAAGGATGCAGAAAACCTCACCTATTTCCAGCGAGCACTCGCCAAGGGCCTGACTGTGCGCCGTCCGGGGGCGGCAGCGTTGGACTTGGCCTATGTGGCGGCAGGGCGGCTGGAGGGCTTTTGGGAGGTCAAGCTCAACGCCTGGGACGTGGCGGCGGGCTGGCTGCTGGTGCAGGAGGCTGGAGGACAGGTCACGGGGATACAGGGCGAGCCCTACCAGCTCGAGAGCCGCTATCTGGTGGCCTCCAACCGCCTCATCCATGCGCAGTTGCTCGACACCATTCATGGCAGGTAAAACCCTGCCGGGTAGAATGACCGCGTGAAAGTTTTGTTGGTAGGTTCCGGGGGTCGTGAGCACGCCCTGTGCTGGAAGGCGGCCCAGTCCCCCTTGGTGAGCAAACTCTATGCCGCACCCGGCAATCCCGGCATGGCCGAGTTGGCCGAACTGGTTCCCTGGGATGGAAACATCGCCTATCTGGCCGACTGGGCCTTCCAGGAGGGCATCGAGCTGACCCTGGTGGGGCCAGAAGGCCCGCTGGTCGAAGGAATAGCCGATGCCTTCGAGGCGCGGGGGCTACGGGTTTTTGGCCCGGTACAGCGTGCAGCCATGATCGAAGGCTCGAAATCCTTTGCCAAGGACTTGATGCACCGCTACGGCATCCCTACCGCCCAGTACCGTACCTTCAGCGATGCCCTTTCCGCGCTGGAATACCTCGAGCTGACCCGCGCTCCCATCGTGGTCAAGGATTCGGGCCTGGCAGCGGGCAAGGGCGTGACGGTGGCCACTACCTTGCACCAGGCCAAGCAGGCTGCTGCCAACATCCTCTCCGGGCCGGAACCGGCTGAAATCGTGGTGGAGGAGTTTCTGAGCGGCCCCGAGGTCACGGTTTTGGCCGTGACCGACGGCCAGACCATCAGGCCACTCCTGCCCTCCCAAGACCACAAACGTCTCCAGGATGGTGACACTGGCCCCATGACCGGCGGTATGGGGGCGATTTGTCCGTATCCCCTGGAAGGGGACACCCTGGCTGAAATCGAGGAGCAAGTTTTGCGGCCCTTGGTGAGGGGCCTGCGCTCGGAAGGTATCGTCTACAAGGGCGTGATTTACGCAGGCATCATGCTTACTGGGGCCGGGCCCAAGGTCTTGGAGTTCAACGCCCGCTTTGGCGACCCCGAGGCCCAGGCTATCCTGCCGCTCTTGCAGACCGACCTGATCGAGCTGGCCCTGGCGGTGGTGGAAGGCCGTTTGGGAGAGCTCGAGCTGCGCTGGCATCCTGGAAGCTCGGCCTGTGTGGTGATGACCGCACCAGGCTACCCCGACGACCCCCACAAGGGGCTACCGCTACACCTGCCCCAACTCCCTCCCCAGCAGGTCTTGTATTTTCAGGCCGGAACCCGGCAATCGCAAGAGGGTTTGCTGACCAACGGCGGGCGGGTATTGAGCGTGGTGGGGCTGGGCAGCGATCTAGCGCAGGCCCTCGAGCGGGCCTATACAGGGGTGAAGGCGGTGCAGTTCGAGCGAGCCCAGTATCGGCGGGATATCGGGTGGAAGGTGAGATAAAGGCTCTTGGCAGTTTTCACTTACACTGCTGTAGTCGCATTTGGCTAGACCCGTCTAGCCAAATGCAGAGAGCATTATTTCTGAGGTGTTTCCCCGTATTTGGGTTCGGTGTGCAGGTTGAAGTTGAGGTAGGCTTCGACAGGAGTTTTGGGAAGTTTGTAGTTGATAAAGCTATAGCCGTTTGCAACGTGGCAGCCGTTGCAGCCTTGAATAGCAGAGTTGAAGGCTTGGTCAAAAGCAGTGAGGTCTTTCTTTTCAATTACCTTGGCCAGCGGAAGCAAATGGGTCTGCTCGAAGGCTTTGAGCATGGGAGCTTTTTGTGGACGGGTGATTTCGCCCACCTCTTGAATCTCCGGCATCTCCTTGACCTGATATTGCGCTAAACCCCAGTTACCTCCGTGAGCGGCAAAGTACACATCCGTAAAGCGGTTTCCATCGATCATCACTGAACCTAGTCCTGGTTGGATAAAGGCCAGGGCATCCAGCCGCTGGCTGGTGCGGCCCTTGAAGATGTCTTTTTGGGCCTGCTGGGCAAACACCACTACACCGACCAGGCCCAGCAAAATAAGCCAAGCCCAGAGCCTTTTAGTCACAAATCCTCCTTTGCAAGGGGGATAGCTCCGGGCTGCCATGCCCCTCGAGCCTGAGAAATGCCCCATATCGGTAATCTTGGTAGATTCGATATCAGGCGTTGGTCAATCTAGTCTCGAGGCATTACGGTAGCATTACCAAAAGCTAAGGTGTGATAGCCTAACCAAATGAAGGAGGACACAGTGAAAAAGTTCATTGGCTTAGTCCTTGTCGCGCTAGGCTTGGCCCTAGCCCAGCAGACCAGCATCACCTATTGGCAGTACGATTTCAAAAGCAAGGTGGATCTCATCACCGACCTGATCAAGCAGTTCGAGGCCCAAAACCCCAACATCAAGGTGGTGCAGCAGACCTTTCCCTACGATGCCTATCAGCAAAAAGTGGCTTCGGCCCTGGCGGCGGGGCAGGGACCAGACCTGGTGAACCTTTACTACGGCTGGATTCCTACTTGGGTCAAGGCGGGCTATCTCCAGCCCATCCCCGAGGAAGCGATTCCCAGCAAAACCATTGAGGCTGAGTTTATCCCCATGACCCAGGCCGCCAAGGTGGGCGGCAAATACTACGGCATCCCCACCGCCGTGCGTACCCTGGCCCTGTTTTACAACAAAGACCTGTTCAAGGCGGCGGGTATCGCAACCCCACCGCGCACCTGGGAAGAGTTCTATACCGACGGGCAGAAACTCACCCTCAAACAAGGGGGGCGCTACACCCAGATTGGCTATGGCATCTCACCCGATGGGCAGGATCACAACGTTTTCCGCGAGATATTGGTGCGCCAGGCCGGGGGCCGTCCCTATTCCGACGACGACAAAAAGGTGCTCTACAACAGCCCTGAGGGCATCAAGGCTTTTCGCCAGTACACCGACTGGGTAAAAAAATACGATATCGGCGTGCCCAACTTTTTCCCTGGCAACAACGGCTACCGCGACGGCTTTATCGCCGGGAAAATCGGCATGATTATAGATGGCTCTTTTGCCATCGGAAGCATCAAGAGCGGGGCCAAGTTCAACTGGGGGGTGGCTGAAATCCCCATTGACCGCCTGGGCGCACGCAAGGCCAACTTCGGCTCGTTCTGGCTGCACGGCTTGAGCCCCCTGGCTACTGGAGCCAAGCGCGACGCGGCCATAAAGTTTTTGCAGTTCATCACTTCTGCCGACACCGAAAAACTTTGGCTCGAGAAGGTTGGGGAACTCCCAGCCCGCCGCGCTTTGTTGCGCGACCCCAAGCTGAGCTTAGACCCGGTGTACGGGCCATTCATTATCAGCCTGTCCTACGCCAAGGCCACTCCCTTTGTAGACGAGGCCGCCCAGCGCACCGTGATGGTCAATGCCATCAACCGGGTGTTGCTGGAAAACGCCGACCCCGCCGCATCGCTGCAACAAGCTGCCGCCGAGGATCAGAAGATTCTCGACCAGTTTTGGAAATAGGTTTAACCTTTACCGCAGGGGCTTATCGCGGTTCTCTGATATTTGCCGCCCAGGGCGGCGGCAAAATATCCGATGAGCACAGTAAATAGGCCCAGGCTACCCCAAGATTCTTTGCGAAAACTGCTCTAATCGCAAGTCGAAAGCCTTGTTTTTGACTTGCGACTCGAGACCTGAGACAGTTCTTTACGGTCATTAACGCCCTATGAAACTCCGCTTCTCCCTCGCCACCCGTGAAGCCCTGTGGGCCTTCGCGTTCCTGGCGATTCCGCTGGCCTTCTTTTTGTTCATCCGCATTTACCCGGCGTTTCAGGCCCTGTGGCTCTCGCTGTTCGAGTGGAACGCCGACCCTGCCAAGCGGCACTATGTGGGCCTCGAGCACTACTCGCGTATGCTGGCCGATCCCACCTTGGGCAAGGCCCTGCGCAATACGGTGCTCTATACCGTGCTGGGGGTTCCGTTTCAGCTAATTTTAGGGCTGGCGGTGGCCTTGCTGCTGCAATCGGTGACGCGCCTGCGCGATTTGTTCCGGGCAATCTACTTCACGCCCTACATCACCCCGGCGGTAGCGGTGGCCTGGGTATTTAGCTGGATGCTCTCGCCCAACTTTGGCATCGTCAACGAGATACTGGGCTGGGTGGGCATCCCGGCCCAAAAGTTTCTGCTCAGCCCATCTCAGGCTTTGGTTACGGTGACGGCTATCGTAATCTGGCAAAACCTGGGCTTTCAGGTGGTGCTGTTTCTGGCGGGCCTCGAGAGCATCCCCCGCACCTACTACGAAGCCGCCCGCATAGACGGAGCCAGCCCTTGGGCAGTATTCCGCTATATCACCCTGCCCCTTTTGAACCCGGTGACGGTGTTCTCGGCGGTTATTGGCACGATTGGCTTCTTGCAGCTTTTTACCCAAGTGGTCAACCTCAACTTCACCGACCAGGGCGGGCCGGTGGGCAGCACCCTGACCCTGGCCCTGTACATCTACCAACTGGCTTTCGCCCGCTTCCAACTGGGCTACGCGGCGGCGGTGACGGTGCTCCTTTTTGCTATCATCCTGGTGATTACCTTGGTGCAGCTACGCATCCTGTCCAGAAGGGTAGAATATTGAAACGCCTCCCCACCATTCTGGCCTACATCGTTCTGGTTGTGGGTGGGGTGTTGATGGTGTTTCCCTTGGTTTGGATGCTCTTGACCTCGCTCAAACCGGCGGGGGAGTTGTTCAACCTCGAGGTGCTGCCGCGTGCGCCCACCCTGGACAACTACCGCCAGGTGCTCACCCAGACCGACTTTCCCCGCTGGTTCTTGAACAGCCTGGGAATAGCCGGAATCACCACGGTTTCGGTGCTGTTCTTCGACTCGCTGGCAGGCTACACCCTGGCCAAGCTACGCTTTCCCGGCAAGGAAATTGTCTTCGTGCTGATTCTGGCAACGCTGATGGTGCCCACCGAGATGCTGGTGATTCCCTGGTACGTCATGAGCGTGCAGTACGGCTGGGTGAATAGCTACTGGGGGATTTTGTTTCCGGGCCTGATGAGTGCCTTTGGGGTGTTTTTGATGCGGCAGTTTTTCCAGAGCCTGCCCTCCGAGCTGATGGATGCGGGCCGTATAGACGGGCTCTCAGAGTTTGGGGTATTTTGGCGGGTGGCTTTCCCACTGGTGCGCCCGGCCCTGGCGGCACTGGGCATCTTTACCTTTTTGGGCAACTGGAACGCCTTCTTGTGGCCGCTGGTGATTATCCAGTCGCCCGAGATGCGCACCCTGCCGGTGGGGGTGGCCCTGTTTTCCGGCGAGGCCAACACCGCCTGGCATCTGATTATGACTGCCAGCAGTCTGGCCGTGCTGCCGGTAGTGCTGGTGTTTCTCTTCTTCCAGAAGCAAATTATCGAGGGTGTGGTGCTGACCGGGGTCAAGAGCTGAGCTGGGAACCGCGCTCCAGAGGGCATTTTTACATATAGCAATTACACAATCCTGTACGTGCAATTGCAGATTTTCCTGGCGCAAGATTTGCCAATACTGAGTCCTGTGTGTAAAAATCCTTAGCCATTCGACCTGCATTTCTCGCATTTTTCTGCAATACTGACAGTGTGATGATGTAATGAACCCCGCTATTGCCAAAAAAGAAAAATCCCGTTGGCATCCGGTCTATGAACGCTACGTACTCGCGGAACAGTATCGCTTCGGCAAGGCGCACCTGATCGGATATTTTTTTGACTCCCTGACTGCCTACGCCCTCGAGCTTTCCCGCTTGGGGGTTCCCCATAGCACCGATGCGGTGCTGGCCTTGAAAACCCAGCGTCACCAAGCCCTGCCCAACTTCGATGGCAGCGCCGAAGACCCCTTCTTTGCCATCTACCAAGCCCTTCAAGCTGCCAAGGGAGCCGAAGTGGCGGGGGCTATGCGTCAGGGGTTGAGCCGCAACGACCTCGACATCACGGTGTTTAGAGCGTTCGTCAGAGATCGTGCACTGGACACCCTGGATGCCTTACGGGCCTTGCGCCAAAACCTGCTCGAGCTTTCCGAAGCCCACCAAGACACCCTGATGGTGGCCTATACCCATTACCGTCCAGCCCAGCCCACCACCCTGGGCCACTATTTAGCCGCCATAGAAAACCTGCTTTCGAGGGATCATAAACGCCTGTTTGCCGCGATGAAGACGGCGGATTGTTCACCGCTGGGCAGCAGTGCCCTGGCGGGTAGCCCCATGGCTGTAGACCGCCACCAACTGGCGCGGGAAATGGGCTTTGGCGGGGTGGTCGAGAATACCTACGACGGGGTATCGGCGGGGGACTGGGCCTTGGAAATTGCTGCTGGGCTGGCCTCCCTGGCTACCAGCCTGTCACGGCTGGCCAACGACTTGCTGTTCTGGGCCGAGCGCGGGGGTTTCGTGGTGGCCGACAGTCTGGTACAGGGTTCGTCCATTATGCCGCAAAAGCGCAACCCGGTGGTTTTGGAGCATATCCGGGCCTATTTGGCCCAGGTGCTGGGCGGCCCGGTGAGCCTGCAAGCCCTCAACCACAACACCCCTTTTGGCGACCTCAACGACCACTCCACCGGCGTGCTCGAGCCGCTCGAGCGCCTCAACCATGCCGCCAGGGGAGCCCTCGAGCTGATGCAAGTCACCCTGAGCGAAAGCACCTTCGTACCGGAAGCGCTGGCGGCGGGCCTCAAGGATGGCAGCGTGATGGCCTCCGAACTCGTGGACGTGCTCGTAACCCAAGGGTATCTGCCCCTGAGTGAGGCCCAGACACGGGTCAAGGCCCTGATGGCAGCCCTTTTCGAGAGTGGGCGCACCCTGTCCCAGGCCGAAGCCCCAGATTTCGTGCTGCACCTGGGCTTCGACGATGCGGCCCTGTTCAATGCCCTAGACCCTCGGCGTTTTCTCGAGCGCCGGGCGGTGCTGGGTGGGGTGGCTTCTAGCGCCCAGCAAAAAAGCCTGACTCTGGCCAAAAAGCGCCTTTACAACCACCGCCGGGCCCTCCTCAGCAAGCGTCGGCTGGTGCGGGCTGCTCGAGCGCGGCTGGCGAAAGATTGAAGGGTGCGAAGGGGAAAAGGCTAAAAGCAAAACACTAAAGGGGCTTAAAGCTACACCAGGACGGTATAATTGTCCTATTGAGAAATACCGCCTGGGACGTAGTTTGTGTTTTTGACTTTGAGTTTTTGGCGTTCAGCGTTTAGCGTTTGGTGCCTGGCCTTTAGCCAGCCCTTCCCCTGCCAGCACCTTCCGTACCGCTTCGGGGTAGGCCAGGTGCTCAACCTCGATAATCCGTGCTGCCAGGCTTTCCTCGCTGTCGCCGGGCAGCACCGCGACCTTGCGTTGCAACACGATGGGGCCGGTATCTATACCCTCGTCCACGAAATGTACGGTGCAACCCGACTCGCCCACTCCGGCTTCTAGCGCTTGTCTTTGCGGATGCAGGCCGGGAAAGTCGGGCAACAGCGAGGGATGAATATTGAGAATCCGCCCAGCCCACTCCTGCACAAACCTGGCAGATAGCAGGCGCATGAAGCCCGCCAGCAGCAGCAAATCTACGTGATGCTCGAGGAGCAGCTTGAGGGCTACCGCCTCGAAGCCCACCCGCCCATTTTTGGGCCAGGGCACATATTCAGCTTCTACCTGGGCCTGCACTGCTTTGTGTAGAGCTGGCGCATCGCGGTTGTCGGAGACTACCAACACTACGCGGCCCAGCCCGCCCTCAGGGGGAAAAGCCTGAAGCAAGGCTTCCAGATTGCTGCCGCGCCCACTGGCGAATACCGCGATACGAGCTGGACGATCTAGAGGAAAACTCATGTTCCAAGAATACGCCATGTCTGCAATTGCATCACTGGCGCGGTTTTTGTGGTCGGCTTGTAAGGGCAAAAGCAAAATGCCATAGCCGATAGTTACCCAAGCTCTACCTGTCGCATCTATGGGACGAACAAGCCGGAATCTGATACAGGGGCTGCTAGAAAATTCCTGCAAGGCAACACCTCCAGCGAGAGGAGGGATTACCCAACGGACTTTTTTACATTAGCTTGGGTAAAGAATAAAGGGTAAACTTTTCTAAATTTTTACCGATTATTAATATGGCCGATCTAGCCTTGAAAAGAGCAGTTTGTGGTTAATTGGTGGCGAAAATGCATAAAACCGCAGCAGGTCTTGATTTATCGTCAGTTAAACGGTAAACCTCTCTATGTTGACTGTGACCCTCCCAGATTTTTCGCTGGCCTCGAGCCTGCTGGTCAACTACTGGCCTGCGCTCAAGGGCAAACTGGTCGTGCCGCGTATAGGCCGTCCAGTAGCTGAGGTGTGGCTCGAGCCCAGGCGCAGAAACCTGGCTCTTCAGCCAGGTAAACCGGTGGTGCTGGATATCGAATACGGCCCGGAGTTCAGCATGTCGGTGCTGGCTGCTGAGGAAGATGCCGGACTGTGGAAACTGCGGCTGGTAGGGGGCAGTGGGGGGCTTTCGCGGGTGGTTTCGGCCAAGCTCTATCAGAACCGCCGGGCCTGTGACATCATCGCGGATTTACTCGAGGAAGTCGGGGAGAAGATAGGTGAACTAGCGCCGCAGCAGTTGGTTCCGCGCTGGCAGCGTCAGGAGGGGCTGGCCTATCAGGCCCTGGAGGCCCTGATGGTCAACCTCAACCAGACCTGGCACATGAATGTCGGGGGAGAGGTGTGGGTAGGCCAGGAAAACTGGGAGACCTATCCCGAGGTGGTTCGCCTGGGAGAGCCCCCCCAGGGACAGCCGAAAATTGCCCTGGCGGGGCTCGAGCCTGCCCTTGGCCCGAGGGTCGAGTTGCACGGTTATTGGGGAGAACAGCGGGGTCGTGTCGGCAAAGTAGACCGGGTGGTGCATTATTTCGAGGGGCATGTCTGGACAGAAGTGTATTGCTGGTAGAACATAAAGCTGTAAACCGCGATAGGGTGCCACAATTCCTGCATGACGAAGTCCAGAGGGGCTACCCTGGGAAGGAAGATAGCGGTGAAGAACTCATTTCTGTATAGTTGAATACTAATGGGGTACTGTATGCCTTTAAGCACGGATTTGGTGGAGTTGGCAACACGGATGATTCAAGTAAAGAGGCAAAGAAAAAGCGAAACGCTCACCTATAAAGCCCTAAAGACGCAGGGGGAGCCTCGATTTAGTGACCTGAGCGACTTAAAAACACGTGACCTTTACATTAGGGCGCATGAAGAAAATTGTCTTGAAGAGTTCTATATCAGAGCTAGAGATTGGCTTGCCATTTACTCAAGGATATTGTCGAATTTAGGAATTCGATGGGATGAAGGAAACTCTCAGGAAATAATCCATCTTATTAAGCAAGAACTAGAGAAAGATAAAACAGAAATCTCTGGTAAGCTGAAAAGCTACACATGGAGGGGGTCTAGCGAAATTTTGATTCAAACTGCCCAAATTAGTGCGCATGAAGAGTTGAATAATGAAGTTACCTTATTACGCCGACGCGAACGTCAATACCTTTTGTCATTACAGTCTCAGTTATCAGCCCCCCGATATTCTTCGGTGCTCGAGCATTGGAGTAAAGCACGAAATTTCTTCGACAATGAACCATTGGATTTTAAGAATGCTGCAAAAGAAGCAATCAGTGCTGTAGAAGCACTTGCTAAGCTAATTACGAATCAGCCAAACGCGACACTGGGAGAGGCGGTAAAGAAACTTGGTCCTCTGATACATCCTGCGTTGGGGAGGGCAATGAAAGGTGTTTGGGGATATGCAAGTGCTGTTCCTGGGGTAAGACATGGGGGGACAGCGCTGAGCAACGTTGCCGAGGAGGATGCAGGGTTTATCCTTGAATCCTGCGAGCTACTTATCAAGTACCTCCTTTCTAAGGATGTACAGATAAGGTAAACCAAAACGCTTTTTGATTATTCACTCCACTTGCTAAATCGGTTTTCTGGCCAAACCCTCGAGCAGCGGAGCCACCAGGGCCGTCCAGCCGGTCTGGTGGCTGGCCCCCACCCCGCGCCCGGTGTCTGCATGGAAGTATTCGTAAAAGAGCACCAAATCCTTCCAGTGCGGGTCATTGGCGTAGCGCTCCTCGCCGCCGTGGGTGGGGCGATGACCGCTGGAGTCGGGCAGGAAGAGGCTCGAGAGTCGCCTGGCAAGCTCCTGCGAGACTTCTTGTAGGTTCAGGAGTTGGCCGGAACCGGTGGGAAACTCCACTTTTAGCTCATCGCCGTAGAAATAGTGGTAGCGCTCGAGGGCCTCCACCAGCAGGTAGTTCACCGGCAGCCAGATGGGGCCGCGCCAGTTGGAGTTGCCACCGAAGAGGCCAGTAGTGCCCTCGGCGGGGTCGTAGGCTACGCGGTGCTCCATGCCGTCCACGTAAAAGGTGTAGGGGTGCTGCTGGTGTATTTTGGAAACCCCTCGAATGCCGTAGGGAGACAGAAACTCGCCCTCGTCCAGCAGATAGCGCAGGGTGCGCTCGAGGCGCTCCTTGTTAGGGATTGCCAGCAGGCGCTGCTCGGAGCCATCGGCAGTTTTGGGCAACATACAGGCGATGTGCCGGGCCAAATCGGGGCGGTTGGTCAGGAACCAGTGGAGGCGCTTTTGGAAATCGGGGAGACGGTCAATTACTTTTTGATCGAGCACTTCTACGGCAATTAGCGGTAACAGGCCCACCATCGAGCGCACCCGCAGGGGTAGATGTTCCCCATCCACGTGCAGTTGGTCGTAGTAAAAGCCGTCCTGGTCGTCCCATAACCCGGTTCCGCCCAAGGTGTTCATGGCATCGGCAATGGCCACGAAATGCTCGAAAAACTTGGAGGCCAAGTCCTCGTATACGGGGTCTTGGGCAGCCAGTTCCAGGGCCATGGAGAGCATGGTGGCGGAGTAAAAAGCCATCCAGGCCGTGCCGTCGGCCTGCTCCAGGTGTCCGCCGGTGGGCAACGGTTTGCTGCGGTCAAAAACTCCGATGTTGTCGAGGCCCAAGAACCCCCCGGAGAACAGGTTGTGGCCCTCCAAGTCTTTGCGGTTGACCCACCAAGTAAAGTTCAGCAGCAGCTTCTGAAAGACCCGCTCGAGGAATTTTCGGTCACGCTGGCCCCGCTCGCCGGTCATCTTGTAGACCCGCCAGGTGGCCCAGGCATGAACCGGTGGATTCACGTCGCCAAAGGCAAACTCGTAAGCCGGAAGCTGGCCGTTGGGGTGCATGAACCACTCGCGCAGAAAGAGCACCAACTGGTCTTTGGCGAAGTCGGGGTCTATTTTGGCGAAGGGAATCATGTGAAAAGCCAGATCCCAGGCGGCATACCAGGGGTATTCCCAGTTGTCGGGCATGGAGATAATGTCGCGGTTGTAGAGGTGAGGCCAATCGGCGTTGCGCCCACTTTTGCGTGAGGCTGGCGGAGGGGGTTGGGCGGGGTCGCCCTCGAGCCAATCTCGCACCGAATAATGATAAAACTGCTTGCTCCACAGCAGTCCAGCGTAGGCTTGGCGGGCCACTGTGGCGGCTTGGCCCTCGAGGTGGCCCAGACGCTTAGCGTAGAACTCCTGGGCTTCATGGATGCGCTGAGCAAACACCGCATCGAAGGTGGAGCCAAAGGTTTCTGCCGGGGCTTCGTTCTCGGCATAGAGACGCAGCCGAACGCTGATTTCCTGACCTGGGGGAACCTCGAGCTGGTAGTAAGCGGCAGCCTTGGTTCCGACGTTATCGGGGTTTACGGCCTGGGTTTCGCCCCCAATCACGTAGCGGTGGAAGGCATCTTTTACGTAGGGGTTGGTGTTGGGATAATTGTAGAGCCGCAGGGTGTTGGTTTCGTTGTCGGTAAATAAAAAATTCGGGTTGCCCTCGGCTTCCAGATAAAAGCGGCCTAGGTCGGCGTGCTCGGCAGCGAGGCGGTGGCCCTCGAGGTGGATATTGGGTTTGGGCCAGTAGCCTTCGCTGCTGCGCCCCCAACTCCAGGTGTTGCGAAACCAGAGGGTCGGCAGCAGGTGCAGTGTTGCGGCCTGGGAGCCACGATTGGCGATGGTAATCCTGACCAAAATGTCGTTTGGCCCGCCCTTGGCATACTCGGCATACACGTCCCAGTGGCCCTGGTCAAACACTCCGCTGTCGAGCAGTTCGTACTCGAGGCTTTCTTTACCCCGCTTGCGGTTTTCCTCGACCAGCTCGGCGTAGGGAAACTCGGCCTGGGGGTACTTGTACAGCGCCTTCATGTAGGAGTGCGAAGGGGTCGAATCCAGGTAGTAGTACAGCTCCTTCACGTCCTCGCCGTGGTTGCCCTCCGGCCCGGTGAGGCCGAATAGCCGCTCCTTGAGGATGGGTTCTTGGCCGTTCCACAGGGCCAGGCCAAAAGCCAGCCGCCCCTCGCGATCAGTGATTCCCAGCAACCCGTCCTCGCCCCAGCGGTAGGCCCGGCTCCTGGCGTGGTCGTGGGGTAGATAGCTCCAGGGGTCGCCGTACTCGGAATAATCCTCGCGCACCGTACCCCACTGCCGTTCACTCAGGTATGGCCCCCAGCGTTTCCAGTTGTGCTCTTTGGCAGCATCTTCACTCAAGCGGCGCTCTTCAGGGTTGGTCGGGGTGCGGGTCATGCGGACTCCTTTGGGATTTGGGCTGCTTCAGGGGTCGAGATAGGTTTTAGTACCTGCTGGTCTAGCCTCAGGGCTTCCCCCACGCTCCAGGCTTGAAAAGGACAGCCGTTGGGTTGATAGGGTTCATCACCATCGCTGATTTCGGGCAGATGACCTAGCCCTGCGGAGTTCAGGTGCTGCAAGAGCGGTTGCAAAAAGCGCCCTCGAGCCTCTTCCTTAACCTCTGTCGTATTTCCTTGTATCCGTACCCAGGCTTCCACAAATGGCCCCATCAGCCAAGGCCAGACCGTGCCCTGGTGATAGGCTCCGTCGCGCTCCAATACGTTTCCACCATAGTGCCCGCGATAGCCGGGCTCTTCTTGGGCCAACGAGCGCAGTCCCCAGGGGGTTAGCAGCCGCTCTTCGACTGCCCTAACCACCGCCACGGCTTTTTCGCTGTCGAGCACGGGAAACGGCAAGCCTCCCACCGCCAGAATCTGGTTAGCTCGGAAGCTCGAGTCCACCATACCAGCGATGTGATCCACGTCCACCACGTCGTAAAGATAACCGCCGTGGTCATACCAGAAGCGTTCCTGGAAGCTCCTCGAGGCTTGTTCAAAAAGCTGTCCCCAACGTTTGTTCCACCGACTCCCGATTTTGAGGACATTGAGCCACAGCGCTTGAACCTCCACCGGCTTGCCAATGCGCGGCGTGACCACCCAGTCGCCCACCTTGGCATCCATCCAGGTGAGTTGCAGGCCGGGTTCTCCGGCCATCAGCAGTCCGTCGGCATCGGCTTTGATGTGGTAGCGGGTTCCGCTGGAATAGCCCTCGAGTATGGCCTGTGCCGCACCTTGCAGCCGCCCCCGCACCTCGTCGTTCACCAACTCGCTGACCTTCAGAAAGTCGTGGACAGCGACTATGTACCACAAAGCGGCATCCACCGAGTTGAACTGGGGATGGTCGCCTTCGTCAGCGAAGCGGTTGGGCAGCATTCCCTGGGAGACTTGCGTGGCCCACTCGAGCAAAATCCCTTCGGCCTCGTTCAGCCGCCCACCCGCGAGGCACAGCCCGCGCAGCGCGATGAAGGTGTCGCGGCCCCAGTCGGTGAACCAGGGGTAGCCCGCGATGACGGTTTTGCCCGACCCACGCTGGACGATGTAGGCATCGGCAGATTTGTGCAGCCGTGAAGGAAACTTCTGGCGGCGCTCGAGTTCCGCTGCGCGAACCTGGACAAACTCGGCTTCAACTGACGAGGGTTTGAAGTTCTCGTCGGTACTCAAGAACCACGTTGCAGGCGAGGAGAGGTCGAACTCCAGAACTCCCGGCGAGGCCAAGTCCTCGGTCTCCTCGAAGCCTCGAGCCCACTCCTGGTCGTAGCGGAAGTTGCGATACCACTGGGGAGCATGGGCATATTTGCCGTTAGAGACTGAAATGATAGCAGGCAGCCCCTCGTACGGCCGCCAGATTACCCGGTTGCCAGCTACCTCAGCATCGAATCGGAACGCGCCATTCTGGTGGTGCAGGGCGTGATAATCGCGGCCCGAAATCAGCGGGCGGACGAAGAGTTTAGCGTTCGCTGCGCTGATGAGATTCCAGGATATCGCGGTGAGCGGAGAATCCTTCTTGACGAAGATTTCCTGTTCCACTAGTGTCCCGTCCGGCAGCGCGTAAACCCACTTGGGCCAGGGCTCGGGCTCGAAGGAGTCTATGTAACTGCTCCCCTGGGGATACACCACATCAGGTGCGTAGTGCTGCGAGGAGAGGAAAAACTTCCCAGCGGGGGTCTCTACCCAAGCTTCAAACCCGTTGACCAACATCACCCGGCCTGTGGGGGGGGTTTGTGCGACCAGCAACAGCCCGTGGTAGCGCCGGGTACGGATTCCATCCACCGTGCTGGAGGCAAAACCGCCCAGGCCGTCGGCCTCTAACCACTCCTCGTTCCCTGTCCAGGTCATATCCCCCTCCTTCGCAGCTCGAGCCGTGATACCTGCTGCACTTCGTAGCCCACCGCGCTATGAGAGCGATAGATTTCCATTGCCGTGAGCAAAGTGCCACTGAGCAGCACTGCTGTACCCAGCAGGAATAGCCCTAGCGCCAAAGTGGCAATCCAATCAGCCCCAAACGCTGCCAGGGCAATCACCAACATGCTCACGACATATAGCAAAACCGCGATAAAAACTAACAAAATTGAGTCACGCATCAGCTTGTGGCGCATCAAAAGTTCGGGCAGTTGGGCATCTATCTCCTCGAGCCGCTCCCCCAAGAACAGCCTAGGTGACGCTTCCACCCGCAGGCGCAGCAGCTCGAGGCGCTCCTTCACGAGCACCCGCAACCGGTCGTTGATGGCGGCATAGTGGGTCAACAGCCCGTTGAGGGTCACCGCGCAAGCCGTAACCATCACCGCTGGGGCCAGAATGAAGCCAATAGTGCGGGCAATCATTTCGGCATTCACAGGGTTCGCCTCCAGTTGTTCACCCCACGCCGGGAAAGGCTGGGCCGATGGCAGGGGCTAAACTCCAGGCTTCGCCGGTATCGCCTCAGGTTGTAGCGTAGAGGTAAAAGCAGGATCAAAGCCAGCATGGGCATACCTATTCCGAAGACCAGGCGGTCTCAAAGGACGGGTAAAGCGTCAGCCCGCCATCAATGTAGAGAGTCTGGCCGGTGATGTAGGCCCCCTCATCTGAAGCCAGAAAGGCGGTAGCTGCCGCCATTTCCTCGGAGGTTCCGGCTCGGCGCATGGGAATGTGGCTTTGCACCATCTCGCGCTTGATGGGGTCGTCAATCCAGGCCCGGTTGATGGGGGTAATGGTGGCTCCGGGAGCGATAGCATTGACCCGGATACCGCGCGAGGCATACTCCAGCGCCAGTGTCCGAGTCAGGTTAGCCATCCCGCCCTTGCTTACCGAATAGCCCAGGTATTTGGGCTTGGGGATAGTCTGATGAACGCTCGAGACGTTGATAATCACACCGGGCTGGTTGGTTCTTAGCCAGTAACTAACGGCTTCCCTGGCTGCCATGAAGGCTCCGCGCAGGTTGACACCGAGAACTTTGTCAAACTTGGATGTGTCGAGCATATCGGACTCAGCAGAAATCTGGATTCCGGCGTTGTTGACCAAAATATCCAGCCCGCCCAGTTCGTCTACGGTTTGCTGTACCATTCGCTGCACGTCGGCTTCCTTGGAGATGTCGGCCTGTACCTGCACTACCTTCACTCCACAACCCCTGGCCTCCTTGGCACACGTCTCGTAGTGGTGGATTTGCGCCTCGGTCTCGGCAGCATCGCCCATCAGGTAGTTGAGGGCTACATTAGCCCCTTCCTGAGCGAACCGTATCGCAATAGATTGCCCAATCCCCGAGCTGGCCCCCGTGACCAATACGTTTTTTTCTTTGAGTCCATTCATTACCGACCTCCTTATGCAACCCTATCAAGTTCGCTGTCTCGAGCCCCTTCTGCGAGAACCTGCCGTGCTCGGGCTTCCATACACTCCTGTTCTTCCTGCAATAGCTGTTCACGCTGGTACTCGAACTCGTGCAACACTTTGAGCATCTCGTTCAGACACGCCTAGCTACGAATGGCGGTCTTGCCGTACTCCTCGAGTAACCTCATCGCGTAGGCAGTAGGCCAGTCGGCTACCGTCCGGCCTTTTTCGGTTTTGACCAGCCAATACACCAGCTCGCTCTTGCTGAGAGCCTGGGCCAGATAGGGCTTCAGGCGAGCTTGCAGGTACTCGGCATACCACAGCGCCCATTCAGGGTCATCACCGCCGGTGCGAATGAAGGCTTTGTGGTGAGCCTGCCCGGCTTCGCGGAAAAGATCTGATACCTGCTGCACCTCGATCACGTTCATAGGCTCCATACAGGACACCTTAGGGCCCAAGCCTCACCGCCGCTTCACGCAAAGGTCACGAAAGGGTCACAGCTATCTGGGCTGGTCAGCCTGCTTTCTGGGCTTGAAGTATTGGGCTACAGCCGCTATAGTTATCAGTTGGCTGGGTCGAAAGACCTCGAGTTGTTGCTTTGGATTGTAAAAATATCCCTAAGTAGCGACCCTAACGGAGTGATTATGTTCGCAATCATCAAGACAGGTGGCAAGCAGTACCGTGCAGAAGCGGGAACCAAGCTGCGCGTGGAGAAGCTCGAGGCCAATCCCGGCGACACCATCGAGTTTGAGGCTCTGATGTTGGGTGGCGAGAATACCGTGCTGGGCAACCCTACCGTTGCCGGAGCCAAAGTGGTGGCTGAAGTGGTAGGCCAGGGTAAAGCCAAGAAAGTAATCGTGGCCAAGTTCAAGGCCAAAATTCACTACCGCCGCAAGAATGGTCACCGCCAGCCGTATACCGACATCGTAGTGAAGGAGATTCGCGCGTAGGTATCGCCGAAAGCTAAACGCCGAAAGCCAAACCTAGCTTTCAGCCTTTAGCCTTCAGCCTCCCGGAGGGACTTATGGCACATAAAAAGGGTTTGGGTTCAACCAAAAACGGACGGGATTCGCAGTCGCAGCGCCTGGGTGTAAAGCGTTTTGAGGGACAACAGGTGCTGGCGGGCAACGTGTTGGTGCGTCAACGCGGCACCAAGTTCAAGGCTGGAGCGGGTGTGGGGATGGGCCGCGACTTCACCCTCTTCGCCCTGACCGATGGCGTGGTAACTTTCGCCGACAAGGGTCGTATGGGCCGCTTCGTTTTGGTGAAGGCTGCCGAGCTTGCCAAGGCCGGAGATTGAACGGGCATTTTCGTAGGGGCGAGGTCTGCCTCGCCCCTATATTCATTGGTGGATAGATGTTCAGAGATACCTTGGAAATTACCGTTACCGCCGGGCGCGGAGGGGACGGCTGTATCAGTTTCCGGCGAGAGCGCTACATTGCCAAGGGTGGCCCTGACGGGGGAGATGGGGGTGGGGGCGGCTCGATTATCTTGCGGGCCTTAGACCAGGTGGACTCTCTTTCGACCCTATCCAAGCGGGTATACAAGGCTGAAAATGGCGAGCATGGTATGGGTAAGGGCATGTATGGCCGTGCAGGAAAAGACCTAACTATCGAGGTACCGCGCGGAACCAGGGTTTTCGACGCGGAGACCGCAGAGTTGCTGGCTGACCTAGTCGAAGAAGGCCAGACCCTGGTGGCGGCCAAAGGTGGTGAAGGGGGGCGGGGCAATCCCCATTTTGTCACCCCCACCCGCCAGGGGCCGCGTTTTGCCGAGGCTGGGGAAGCTGGGCAAAAGCGTAGATTGCGCCTCGAGCTGATGCTGCTGGCCGATGTGGGCCTGGTGGGCTACCCCAACGCGGGCAAGAGCAGCCTGTTGGCAGCCCTGACCGCAGCCCAGCCCAAAATTGCCAACTATCCCTTTACTACCCTGGCCCCTCAACTCGGGGTGGTCGAGCGTGGGGGTTCTGCCCAGCGCTTTACCTTGGCCGATATCCCCGGCATCATCGAGGGGGCCGCGCAGGGCAAGGGGCTGGGGCTGGAGTTTTTGCGCCACATCGCCCGGACTCGAGTGCTCTTATACGTGCTCGATGGCAGCAGCCAGCCCAAAGCCACCCTCGAGCTGCTGCGGGCCGAGTTGCGCTCCTACGACCCTGAACTGCTAGGGCGGCCCTCGCTGGTAGCCCTTAATAAAATCGATTTGTTGCTGCCAGATGAACTCGCCGAGCGCACTGCCGAACTGGCCCGACTGGGCCTGCCAGTGCTCCCGACCTCGGCAGTGGAGGGCCAGGGTCTGTCGGATTTGGTAGACGCACTGTTCGCCCTGGTCACAGCCGCTCCCAAACCCAAACTCGAGGCTCCCACTCCCCCCTCGCCCCAGCCCGACTACATCAAGGTCACAGAGGTGGAGGAAGGCGTGTACACGCTCGAGGCTCCCCAGCTTCAGCGTCATCTGGATCGGCTCAAGGGAGATGTTTTCGAGGCCAACGGCTATCTGCAAGACCTCTTCAAGCGCTACCGTATCGAAGCCGCCCTCAAGAGAAACGGGGTGCGGGCGGGCGACACGGTGCGGTTTGGGCAGCAAGAGTTCGAGTATATTCCTGAGGTGTAGATGTCGAACGTCCATTGTCTAACGTCGAACACCAAAGGCAAAACGCGAAATGCCCGAAGCCTGAAGCCCAAGGCTAAAAGCTTATTTGTGTCCAGAACGCTGATTCTTGCCAACAGGGTTTTGGCATCCCAGATGGGAACAGGGTTTTCAGTTTTTAGCGTTCGACATTCGGCGTTCGGCGTTTAGCATCTCTTTATGCGACTTGGTATTTTTGGTGGCTCTTTTGACCCCATCCACTGTGGGCATTTGTTGGTTTGCTCGGAAGCCTGTGAAGCATTGGCTTTGGATCAGATACTCTTGATTACCACCGCTCGTCCAACGCATAAACTTCCTATCGCGCCACCGGAGGCCCGGCACGAGATGGTGGTGCTGGCAACGGCAGACGACCCTAAGCTGCTTGCCAGTAGGCTCGAGCTAGACCGTCCGGGGCCGAGCTATACCGTAGATACCCTCGAGCAGATTCACCACGAGTACGCTCAGGGCCAGCCTTTGCCTTCCGACTCTCTAGAACTCTTCTTCATTACCGGGGCCGATGCCTTTAACGACGTGGGAACCTGGCATCAGGCTGCCCGTCTGCCCGAACTGGCCCAACTCGTAGCCGTCACCCGTCCGGGATATACCTATGCTATAGACCCTTTTTTCATAAACCGTGTAAAAACCCTGGAAATACCCGGTTTGGAAATTTCCAGCAGTATGATACGCTCACGTTTACACGAGGGCCGTACCATACGGTATCTGGTGCCTCGGTCGGTGGAGGACTACATTGACAAACACCGTCTGTACCGTTGATTTGTCGGAGCGAGTGCAAAAGCAGGTCAGCGCCGAACGCTTCGCTCATATCTTGCGAGTGGCCGATTTGGCGGCTGAGATTGCCAGAGTCAATGGTCTGGACGAAGAAAGAACCTATCTGGCAGCCATTTTGCATGATGCGGCCAGGGATTTTTCGGCAGAGCAGCTCATCGCGCTGACCCCACCGGAAAACCAGGTGGAAAAGGCCCACCCCCTGGCTCTGCATGGCCGGGCTTCGCGGGTGGTGGCCCAATCTTGGGGTGTAGAAGACCTCGAGGTGCTGGAGGCCATCGAGGGACACGTCTACGGGGTAACCCCCGAGCACCCCATCGGCATGGCGGTGTATGTGGCCGATGTGTCTGAGCCGGGGCGCGGGGTCAATGCGGAAATTCGTGAGCTAGCTTTGAGGGGAAAGCTGCTCGAGGCTTACCAGCAGGCCGTAGTCAGTAAGGTAACGTACCTGCAAAGCAAAGGGATTACCCCGCATCCCCGCACGATGAAGGCTTATCAGAAACTGACGGCTTCCAAACGCACGATGGTCGGCTCCGGGTCGCGGAATTCAGCCCGGAAATAACCCTCAATATTGGTAGGGGCAGACCCACTGGTCTGCCCTTTTTGTGTCGGGGTCGGCAGCGCCAGGGGCGAACACAAGGTTTGCCCCTACAAACATCTTCGCTCCAGGAGGGCATTTATTGATAGCCCGTGATGCACTTGACCTTCCCGGAACCCGGCCGCCTGACCCCCGAACCCTACTTCGCCTTGCCCTGGTTGGCAACGGCTTGCATCTGCTTGGCGATTTCTTCCTGGTCGCCCAGATAGTAGTGGCGGAGGGGCTCGAGGCGCTCGTCTAGCTCGTAGACCAGAGGGATGCCGGTGGGAATATTAAGCCCCACGATTTCGTTGTCGGAGATGCCGTCGAGGTATTTCACCAGTGCCCGCAGACTGTTGCCGTGGGCTGCGATGAGCACCCGCTGGCCCTGACGCACTGCTGGGGCGATGTTATCTTGCCAGTAGGGCAGAAAACGGGCTACGGTGTCCTGTAAGCACTCCGTAAGGGGCAGGGTATGGCTGTCCAGGTCGGCGTAGCGTGGGTCGTGGCCGGGGTAGCGCGGGTCGCTGGCTTCCAGGGCCGGGGGCCGAGTGGAGTAGCTACGCCGCCACTCGAGCACCTGTGCCTCGCCATACTGGGCTGCCATCTCGGCTTTGTTTAGACCCTGCAAAGCCCCGTAGTGTCGCTCGTTGAGCCGCCAGGAACGGTGTACCGGAATCCACAGCAGGTCGGTATCCTCGAGGGTAATCCACAGCGTCCGCAGCGCTCGTTTGAGCACCGAGGTAAAGGCCACATCGAAAGTGAAGCCCTGCTCCTTGAGCAGTTGCCCAGCCTGATGGGCCTCGGCAACCCCGCGCTCACTCAGGTCTACATCCGTCCAACCGGTAAAACGGTTTTCCTGGTTCCAGGTGCTTTCTCCGTGACGCAACAATACCAGCTTGTGCATGACATTGGCCTCCAACGCATTCAGGTTACTACACGTGGCGATGAGCGATGGGGGACAAGCCGAAAGCCGGATGCCAGACGCTAACAGCTAAAGGCACAGAGCAGAGGGCAGAGAACTAAAAGCTGAAAGCCCAAGGTCGAAGGCAACAGCAAAAGACAAGAGGGTCAAAAGCTACATCAGGACAGCATAATTGCTCTATCGAAGAACATCGTCTGGGACGCGATTTTATCTTTACTTAGCTGTCCTTACTTTTGCACCCGAATCTCGAATACGTAGGGCCAGAGCTTGCCGGTCACGAAAAGCTGGTCGTGCTGCGCGTCGTAGGCGATGCCGTTGAGCACGGCGTTGGGGTCGGGGGCTTGTACCAGCAGAGCCAGCCCGGTGAGGTCTAGCCAGGCTTCGACCTTGCCGCTGCTGGGGTTGATGATGGCGATGCGGTTGGTCTGCCAGACGTTGGCGTAGATTTTACCCTTGATGTACTCCAGCTCGTTGAGCTTCTCCACCGGGATTCCATCGGCCCTCACGGTGAGGGTTTTGACTACTTTGAACTTCGCGTCACGGAAGTACAGTTTGGCTGAGCCATCGCTCTGGATGAGGTTTTTACCGTCGGTGGTGAGGCCCCAGCCCTCGGTGTTGTAGGTAAAGCTGCCCACCGGCTTGAAGCCCAGATCGTAGATGAAGCCCTCGCCATTTTGCCAGGTCATCTGATAAAAGCGGTTCTGGAACAGCGCAATACCCTCGCCGAAGTATTTGGAGGGGAGCGCGTGGCGCTGGACGACCTTGCCAGTTTTGAGTTCGACCTTGCGAATCTCGGACTGCCCGTTGAGGCCGGTTCCTTCGTAGAGGTATCCACCAAAGTAGAACAATCCCTCGGTAAATGCGCTGGTGTCGTGGGGGTAGCTCTGGACTACCTTGAACGAATAGACCGGCACGCTTTCGGCGGACTGGGCCAGCGCCGACCCCCAAAAGAGAACAAAGCAAAGCAAAAAGGCACGCATAGCTCTACGTTATCCTAAGCCGCCGAGTCTGGGTGAGACAGCAGTGAAGCCAGGTTTTCTCTCAAAGTGACCTGAAGCTCCTCGAGGGTTTGCGTCGCGTCCAACACCACAAAGCGCTCGGGTTCAGCTTTGGCTAGCTCGAGGTATCCCGCTCGCACCCGGTGGTGGAATTCTAGAGGTTCGCGCTCGAGACGGTCGTGCCCTGCAAAGCGGGCCAGGCCCACTTCGGGAGGGAGGTCGAACAGGAACGTTCGTAGCGGACGGACATCCTGCACTGCGCCCCGCGCTACATCCTTGAGCCACTGCAAGTCCAGCCCGCGCCCATAGCCCTGATACGCTAGCGAGGAGTCCAGCCAGCGGTCGCACAGTACGATTTTGTCCGCTTGCAATGCCGGGCCAATCACCTTCGCCAGGTGTTCGGCGCGGTCGGCGGAGTAGAGCAGGTATTCGGCCTCGGGGCTCATGTGGGACTGGTGCAGCACCAGTTGCCGGATGCCTTGGCCGAGTTCGGTTCCGCCGGGCTCGCGGGTAGAGGTTACTGGATGCCCGTTTTGCCCTAGCCATTCGGTCAGCAACTTTACTTGAGTGGACTTGCCCGCACCCTCGGGGCCTTCAAAGGTCAGGAAGAGGCCGCTCATAACCCCGTCGGGTGATCCAAAAACACCCAAGGAATCCCGAACTCGAGTTCAATCCGCTGGGCCAGGGCCTTTACCCCGAAGGTCTCGGTGTCGTAGTGCCCGGCGTAAATCACGTTCAGGCCCAGCTCGAAAGCCTGGTGAAAGTGAGCGTGGGAGGGCTCGCCGGTGATAAAAAGGTCGCAGCCCAGAGCCTTGGCATTCTCCATTTCGCCTGCCGCAGCCCCGGAAATGACCCCCACCCTCGAGACCTCTTCCGGCCCACCCTGATGCACTAAGACCTGCATCCCGGTGAGCTGGCCCAGCTTGTCCCCCAGGGCAGAGAGGGTCTGGGCCGGTTCCAGCCGCCCGATGAATCCTATGGGGCCATATTTGGCAACTACCAAGGGCTCGAGGTCTAAAAGCCCGAGTTCATTGGCAATCACTGCGTTGTTGCCTACCTCGGGGTGCGCGTCTAGGGGCAGATGGGCGGTGTAGAGGCTGATGCCCCCGGCAAAAAGGGTCTCGAGGCGCTTTTTCTGATAACCCACGATTGGGAAGGGCTGCCCCCACCACAACCCGTGATGGGTCAGGAGGAAGTCCACGCCTTCCTCGAGAGCTTTCTCGAAGGTGGCTTGGGCTGCGTCCACGGCGGCTCCAACTCGACTGACTTGGGCTTTCCCCTCGATCTGGAGGCCGTTCATTGAGGGGTCTTTGAACTCGGATAGCTTGAGAAAGCTGTTCAGCCAGCCAACCAGAACGTCGCGGTGCATATGCACGAGTTTACTGGTAATTCTTGGCCTATACTGCCCTTTCGAGGAAACCGCCCATGAAGTCTTGGATTATCGCAATCGTGTTACTGGGGGCCGCGCTGGCCCAGTCGGATGAAAAAAAGCTCTGGGAAAGCCAGGCGGTAGATTTTGTCTCGAGCTTTTTGGGCGAGAGTTCTCGCTTAGGAACAGACAATCTCAACTATTACTGCTTGGGCAGTTCACAGCGCAAAGCGGGCAGCGACCTGGGGGCAGTGACGTACTACACCCAAGTCAGGGCCGTGCGGGTTAGCGCCGAAACCCGGAGGGTGACCGCTATGGTGAGCACCAGGCTGCCGGGTGGACAAACCGTCAATGGGCAGTGGACGTTCTCGGTGAGCGTAGGCTCGGCAGCAATCCCCACCCCCTATGGCTTTTGCATGAAGAAAGTATCCTCTGCCGGGTAGGGTAGGCTACAGCCCCAGGGCCTGACGGACTTCTTCCACCTCGTTCCAGGGAATGCTGTCAAAGCCGCGTTCTAAAGCACGTTCGTGCCCCTTGCCGGAAAATAAAAGGGTGTCCCCCGGCCCCGCCTGTTCAACAGCCCAACGTATCGCTTGGTGGCGGTCTGGAACCAGAATGTAGCGCTGGGGGTCGCCGTGGGCCTGGGCCATAGTGTGCAGGATAGCCTCGAGCGGCTCGGTGCGGTAGTCTTCCTCGGTGAAAATGGCGAAATCCGCGAACTGGGCTGCAACTTGACCGATGCCGGTACGCCGTGAGGGGTCTTGGTTGCCCGCCGCCCCGATAACCACGATTAATCGGCCCTTGGTGGTGGGGCGCAGGGTCTGAAGCACCGCTTGCAAACTGGCCCCGGTGTGGGCAAAGTCCACGATGGCCCGAAAAGGCTCGGCCTGCACCAGCTGCATCCGGCCCCGAACGCCGGGGAAGTTCTCCAATAACCCTTCCAAGTCTTGTAACCTCGAGGCTTCAGCGGTCAGGGCAGCCAGCGCAGCCAGCACATTGGAGACGTTGAAACGGCCAATCATGGGCACTTGAACTTTGAGGTAGCCTTGCGGAGACTTCACCGCGAAGCTGAGCCCTCGAGACTCCTCCACAATGTTTTCGGCCCGCCAGTCGCCCCGGTCTCCATATGTCCAAGTGTTCGCCCAACCCTTTAGGGTTTTTGTCCATTCGTTATCCGCGTTCACCACGCGGAACTTCGAGCGCTCGAGCAGTTTTCTCTTCTCGTTGAAGTAGTTCTCCAGGCTGCCGTGAAAGTCGAGGTGGTCTTCGTAGAGGTTGGTGAACACCCCGACTTGGTACTCCAGACCCCGTACCCGCTCCAGAGCCAGCGCGTGGCTGCTGACCTCCAAAGCTGCCCACTCACACTTCGCCTCCACGAACTTGTGCAAGATTTCCTGCACCTGTGGGGCTTCCGGGGTGGTGAAGTGACCGGGAAGAATTAGCTCCTCGTTCCCGGTTTTGATGCCCACCGTAGAAAGCTGCCCCACCGGGGGCTTGATCGACTGCAACAGGTGATGAATCAGCACTGTGACGGTGGTCTTGCCCTTGGAGCCGGTCACCCCGATGAGCTCGAGTTTTTTCCCTGGATAGCCCCAGAAAGCCGCACTCAGGTCGGCAAGAGCGGCTCTTGCGTCGGAAACCTTCAGATAGGGGACAGGCAAATCTAAATCTCGAGTCCCCACCACCGCTACAGCCCCACGTCCCAGGGCCTGTGGAATGTAATCGTGTCCGTCCAGGGGCGCTCTCGAGGGCAGCGGCACGCCCGCAATGGCGACAAACACAAAGCCCGGTTGAACCAGCCTGCTGTCGTGGGTCACCCCGCTGACGCTCAGGGCTGGAGCACTTTGACCAGAGGGGGCGAACAATTGGGATAGGGTAGTCACTGCGTCATTATTGCTTGCCAGGAGAAGCGTTCTCTAGCGTCGGGTTTTGACCCAGGTAACTCCCAGCAAGGTCAGGAGAATTACGGCTAGCAAGACCACCCCGGCCCACTCGGGTTGTCCCACGCGCACGCTGCTATAAGCCAGGATAAAAGCCAGCAGCACACCTACCAGCATCCGGCTATCCCCGATTAAAAGGTCGTAGAGCACCTTCATCATGCCTCCTGAGCCCGGCGCTGCCGCAGCCAGACCACCATGCCCTGCGTAGCCAGCAGGAATATCAGCAGCAAGCCAAGCAAAACCAAATCGGCACCGGGCCACACCACCCCGAGCCCTTCCCCGCTCCAGAACACTCCAAAGCTGCTCAAGCCCAGACCCACCACATATTTGAGGGTGTTTTCGGGAACCCTGCTAAGGGGCTTATGGGTAATAAAACCCACTCCTACCACCAGCACCAGCGAGGCCAGGGCTCCGACGATAGCCGAGAGCAGGGGGTTTTCCGTGGCGGTCTTGAAGGCCGCACTCGAGCCAAAGGCAATCACGATGAAAGCCACTTCCAGCCCCTCCAGCAGCACCCCCTGAAAACTCACCACCTGGGCCTCGCGCTGGGCATGGGCGGCTTTTTGCAGGTGACTGGTCTCGGCGGCGAAGGCTTTCTCCTCGTCGTGCAAGGCCACAAAGCCCGCGCTGCGCAAAGTGGCCTTGGAGAGCCAGCGCAGCCCAAATAGCAACAAGAACAGCCCGATGATGATCTGAAGAACACCCTTCAAAAAAACCAGCTTGGCTAGGGCCAGCCCCAACACCGCCACCGAGACTGCCAACACCCCCAGGCCCAAGAAGGTGCCGCGCAAAGCGGGTCGCCAGCCCACCGTTAGGCCCGCCGCCAGCACGATGGTAAGGGCTTCGACCCACTCTACCGAAGCCGCTAAAAAGGTAGTCAGCGTGATAATCCAGTTCATTCGTCTCCTTCCGCGAACACGAACAGGTGATCGGGGTGCGGCTCGAGCCAGACCCGCTCACCGGCTTGCAGACGCTGGGGGCTAGGAGCCTGCACCAGCGTAGCGTCTTCCAGCATCAACCAAGACTGGTAGTGTTGGCCCTGATAGGCACAGTGGCTGACCACGGCCAGCAGGGCCTGAGGGTGGGGCTGGTGGTGCAGGCGCAGGGATTCTGGGCGGAAATATACCCGCATCCGGCCCGTGCGTGCGGCTTGCTGCTGCACCACCATAGTATTCAGGTGCAACCTTAGCCCTTCCTGATAAGCCTCGAGCCCACCCTGGGCCCCAGTAAAGCGGGCCACGAAAGGATGCGCCGGGCGGTGGTAGACCACCTCGGGCCGGTCAAACTGTAAAAGCTGCCCCTCTCGCATCACCCCCAGTTTATCGGCCAGGAAGAAGGCTTCGCTCTGGTCGTGGGTGATATAGAGCGCAGTGATGCTGTGCTGATGGGTCAAACGGGCAATCAGCAGGCGCAGCTCCTCGCGCAACTGGGCATCAAGGTTGGAGAGGGGTTCGTCGAACAGCAGCACCTGGGGATGGCTGGCAATAGCCCGTGCCAGGGCCACCCGCTGCTGCTGCCCGCCAGAAAGCTGGTGGGGCAGGCGCTGGGTCAGGGCCTCCAGGCCAACCCCCTCGAGGGCTTCTTGGGCCAGTTCGCGCCAACTCCCAAGCCGCCGCTCACGCAGGGGCAGGGCTACGTTTTCCAGCACCGTGAGGTGGGGCCACAGGGCGTATTCCTGAAAAACCATGCCCAAGCGACGAACCTCCGGCGGCAGGTGCAAACCAAGCGCAGGGGCTTCTACCAACTCCTCCCCCCGCCAGATTGCTCCTCCATCAAGGCGTTCCAGGCCCGCTACCGCTCGCAGCAGGGTGGTCTTGCCCGAACCCGAAGGCCCCAATAGCACCACGAACTCTCCGGGCTGTGCGGTCAGGCTCACCCTGTCCAGCGCTTTCACCGAGCCAAAGCACTTGAAGGCGGCTTCAATGTGAATGCTGCTCATTGAGCCTCCGTTGCCAGTTGGGGGGTAAAAGCCGTGTCACCACCGCGCGTATGAGCCACACTGTCCCCACCACAATCGCCACCGCCACCACCTCGAGGGCTGTGGAGAGGCCAAAATCGAAGTTGTGTACTGACTTGAGCAGGGCCACCGCCAAGGGCGGCTGACCCGGTGGGTAGAGCAGCTCGGAGGCAGGCAGCTCGAAGACGATGCCGCTAGCAGCCAGCAACCAAGCGTAGAGCAGGGGTTGGGCCAGCAGGGGCAGGGTAATCCGCCGCAGCACCCCCAGCCCCGAAACCCCGTGCACCCGCGCGGCCTCGCCCAGGCTATGGTGAAGCTGAGTTAACGGCCCTAGCAGGATACGGCTGCTGCTAGGCATTGCACCGGCGGCATAGGCCATGCCCAAGAGCAGTGACGTGCCATAGAGCGGGAGAAAGGGCTGATTGTAGGCAAAGATATACCCCGCCGCCAGCACCAGCCCTGGCAGGGCCAGCGTACCTAACAAAACTACGTCCAGGCCGCGGGCCAGCCTCGAGCCACTGCTCAGCACGCTAGCCAGTACCAGAGCCAGTACCAGTGCGGTAGTAGCTGCCAGCCCCGCCAGCATCCCTGAGTAGGTCAGTGGCCCCAACAGGTCGCCCTGGCGCAGCACGGTCTGGTAATTGTCCAGACCCAAGTTGGCCCAGTTCAGGCCGTCGCCCAGAACCTTGGTGAACGACATGAATACCGTCGCCAGGGCGGGTATCGCCAGTGCCACCAGTCCCAGCAGCCCCAGCGAGAACCAGGCTACAGCCTTGCCATAGCCCCCCAGTACCACCCGCCTGGCCAGGCGGCCCCGCCCCGATAGCACGGCATAGGCCGCCGCCCGGCGATTGACCCTGGCCTGTGCCCACACCGCAATCCCAGCTAGGGCCAGCAAAATCCAACTGCTGGCGGCAGCTAAGGGAAAGTTGAGCGGGTTGGCATAGAGGGCACGATAGATGGAGTAGGTCAATAGGGGCACGTTGGAACTGGCTCCCAAGGTGGCCGCCACCCCAAAATCCGAGAGAGCTTCGGCAAAGACCACCGCGAAGGCTGCGGCAATGGCTGGTAGCAGCAGTTTTGCCAGCAGCAAAGTGGCCTGCCCTCCGCGTATCCCATGTACTTGCGCAGCTTCCTCGAGTTCGCCCCCGATGGTGTTCCAGGAGGGGGCAATCGCCAGGTAGGCAAAGGGTATATGTTTCACTGCCAGTACCAGAGCTACCCCGATGGGGCCAGAAAAAGCCGCCTCGAGCCAGCCCCAGTGTAGCCCGGCTTGGTTGAGCAGCCCCCCGTGCTGAGTCAGCACCAGCCAGCCAATCGCCAGCAGATACGAGGGGGTGAGGAGCAAAAGCCAGACCGCCCCATCTACCAACCGCCGCACCGAAAGGGTGGTGCGCTGGGTCAGCCAGGAGACATATAGCCCCAGCCCCACCGCCAAGGCCCCGCTGGAAAGGCCAATTGCCAGCGAGTTGAGCACGCTCTGTAGGGCATAGCCATCGAGGGCCTGAGCAAAGGCGGCAAGGCTAAAACCCTGACCCGACTGCCCGAACAAACCTGGAAACACCGCCAACAGCAAAAAGCTCACCAAAGGATAGACCAGCAGCAGCAAAATCGCAGCCAGCCCGGTACTCCCCAGTGCAACTCGAGCCAAAAGCCGACCTGCCCCCATGGGGGCGGGTCGGCGGTGCAGGGTACTGGCTCGAGCCATCAGCGCACGATGGTGTTGGTAAACCAGGTGTTGATTTCGCCCTCGCGCGATCCCCAAACTGTGGGGTCAACGCTCTGGTACTTGATGCCGATCAGGGGGGTTACGGCGGCGCTGGGCTTTAGACCCTCGAGCAGCGGGTAGTAGTTGGAATCGCCACCCGTATCGCCCGAGAGCATCACTTTCTGTCCCTCTGGTGAGAGCACGAACTCCACGAACTTCTTGGCTGCTGCCACCACCTCCGGGCTGGCCTTGGCGTTGATACCAATGCTGCCCGGCAGCAGGCTAACCGGTTCGGGATAGGCCAGTTGCACCGGCTCTTTTTTGAGCACTGCTCCGATCCCTGCGGAACTCTGCACGATGGCGATGCCGATGGCTCCGCTGTACAAGGCCTTAAGGGTCACACCGTTGGTATCGAATACGTGTAGCCCGTTGGCCTTGAGCTGCTCGAAGTATTTCTTGCCTCCCGCCTCGCCACCCTGGGCCTGCAAAACCCCGGCCACCAGGGGATAGGTGGGGCCAGAGATGGAAGGATTGTTCATGCCCACTAGCCCCTTGTATTCGGGCTTGAGCAGGTCCCTCCAGGAGCGTGGAGCTTTGTCAGCAGGAACCACCTTGGTATTGACTACCAAGACCCCGGCAAAAGTCGCCGAGACCGGAATATAAGATTTGTCGGTGGGCAACAGGGCCTTGCCCATGGCGTTCCAGTTTACCTGTGGAGTCCAGCCCTTCAGTAACAACCCCTGATCGGCCAGTGAGCGCATGGCCTCGGCCCCATCGAACCAGACCAAACCCCACTGGGGGTTTTGTTTTTCGGCCTCGACCTTGGCGACCAGAGGGCCAGTGCTGAGGTCTACAAGCTTAGTCTCAATGCCGGTAGCTTTTTGAAAAGCGTCCACCACATCCTGGTCGTAACCCTGGGCCGAGTACACCACTAGGGTAGGAGCAGCCAGGGCCGAGCTTAGGGCGGTCAGGGCGGTTAAGGCGAGTAGGGTCAGAGATTTCATGGGGCTTTCCTCCTGGGTTAGAAGCCTTTCTCTCAGGAAGCTATCGCCGCAGTGTCAGATAAGCGTAAGGTGGGCTCGAGGCAACCCCCTCAAAATTGAAACTGCTCACCGCCTGTATGGGGTGAGCAGTTTTTGTGGAGTCATCAGGCCGAACGCAATACTTCGGTGACGCGCTTGGTGCTGGCAGCTCGAGCCATTCCTACGGCAATCAGGGTAGCCATGAAAGCCGCTACCAACAAAGTGCCCAGGTATATCCAGGGCAGGGCCAACTTTTCGGGGGCGGGGTCGAACACCCCGTCTAAGAGTTTGACCAAAAACTGAGCTACCCCCAACCCAATCAGCAGGCCCGCCAAGCTACCGGCTCCCACCACCACCAGGCTTTCACTCCAGATAAAAGCCCCCAGCTGGCTGCTGTTGGCTCCCAGCGCGCTCAGCACCGTGAAATTGCGGCGGCGCTCGGTCAGGCCCAGCAAAAGCACCAGCCCGGTGGCCCCCGCCAGCAGCAGCACCGCGAAGCCCAGCTCGAGCCGCGATAGTCCGGCCACATTGACCGCCGTGAGGCTCGAGGCGATGCGTTGTTGTACCTGGCTTAGCTCCGTGACCCTTGCACCGGGCAAGTTTTGCGCCAGCGCTCGGGCCTTGGCCGCAACTTGTTGGCGGTCGCCGCTAACCCTTATCAGCGCCACCTCGGCTGTACTTTGGTGGGTCTGCTGGGCGATGTAGTCGGCGTTGGCAAGCAAGAAGGAGTCTTTGGGGGCGGTAGGAAACTCCCGCACGATGCCCACGAAGGCGAAAGATACCACGTGGTATTGGTGGTCGCGGGCATCTACCAGCCGCAAGCGCACCGGGTCGCCCAGCTTGAGCTGGTAGTCGTTGACGGTTTCCTGCGAGACGAAGAGCCCATCTGGCCTCGAGCGCAGCAGCAGCAGGGCTTGTTGGGCCGTAACCCCGATGAAGTAGGCATTCACCAGCTTGGTGGCCTGGGTGAGGTGGGCTGGGTCTATCCCGAAAATATCCTGTAGGTCGTTGCCTACATAGGCAAAGCGGTGCTGAAGAGGTTCGACTGCGGCCACGCCGGGAATTGCCCGCAGGGCCTCGAGCTGGCTGCTGGCCGGGCTGGCGGTAGTGCCGCTGACGGCGACATCCGCACCGTTGGTCAGCAGGGCATCCACCCGCGACTGTCCCTGGTAGGTGGCATTGAAAATCGAGGTGGAAACCGCGAAGGCCACCGCCAGGGCTGCCAGCACCGCGCCCCTCGAGAGCAAACCGCGCTGGCGCTCGAGGGTAGCCGCCACGGTGGGGGCCAGGTTGCCCGCCAGGGGCCGCAGCGCGGGGGTAAAGGCCCGGCGGCGCAGGGCCCACTCCAGTAGCCGCACCGCCAGCAGGCTAGTGCCCACCCACAGGGCCAGGGGGGCGATAAAGGCTTCGTACTGCACGCTGGATTTGGCGACTCCTTCGGGAGCGAGTACCAGTTGGTAGCCGCTGGCAGCACTGCGCCAGAACAAAGCCGCTGATACCGCCAGCAGGGCCACATCTACCCACAGGCGTTGCCATAGGGGAACCCCGCTACGGCCCACCCTTTGACGGGCCACGCTCACGGTCTGAGTACGCAGGGCTGCCAAGGTGGGCAGCAGCACCGCCGAAAGGGCCAGCAGGATTCCCAGACCCACTGCCAGCAAAGTCCAGACCGACCCTAGGCTCGAGCCCACAGGCAAGGCCAGATATTGAGCCAGCCAGGCCAGCCCCAGCCCCAAGATCACCCCGGCGATAGACACCGCAGCAGCCTCGAGGGAGGCCAGCCGCAGCACCCGCCGCGTGCTGGCCCCCCGCACCCGCAGCAGGGCAATCTCGCGGCGGCGCTCGGTGCCACTGGCTGCCGCCACTGAAAGGGTCAGGAGAGCTGCTAAAATTGCCCCCGGAACCCCCAGAAACAGGAAAAGGGTTTGGGCGTAGAGGGCATCGGCCCGCACCCCGTCCAGCCGTGCCGCCAGATTATCCCCCACCACTGCGCTGCCCGCCAGCTTGACCTCGAGGTTGTTGGCGAGTTGGTGCACCTGCGAAAAAGCTACTCTGGGATTGTTCGCCAGCTTGGCCGAGAGCCGCACGTGCAGTTGTTGGCGCACACTATCCGGCCGCACCACGCGCTGGGGATCAAATAGCTGATGCCACTGGGCCTGTGGCAGCAGTAAAACGTTGTCGGGCGGAGCTTGCGGGGCCAGACCTTTGGGTGCGCCTACGGCCTGGAACAGCGAGTCGGCCTCGGGTAAATCCACGATGCCCGCGACCTGCACCTGTACTGGTGGCAGCCCCAGGCGGTTGATGGTAATGGTGTCACCCACTGCGGCGTGCAGATTGGCGGCGGTCTGTTGGGCCAGCAGTACCCCGGCAGTGCTGCCGATTAAGGGGCGAATCTCCTTGGGGAAGGCCGTGCGGTAGGTGTTGGATATGCCCAACACCTTGCCCGCCCCAGTGGTCTGCACGGTTGTGCCGGTGCTAGCACTAAAGCCCGCCACGTCGGCATAGCCCACTGGTTCCAAGGCCCGCGTCCCGGCCATTTGGGTGGCCTGCGCGACGGTGTTTATATCTGCGCTGGGTGACAACAAAATCTGCCAGTCCACCGGCACATTCTGCACCGCTCGAGCAGTCATGGTGGCGGTGCTGGAGGTGATAAAAGCTCCCAGGCAGGCCAGAAAGGCCACCGTGAGGGCCACCCCCAGCGCAGCTCCCCAGATGCGTAAGGGCCGCCGGGAAAGCAGCCCACTAAACCAGACTAAACTCATGCCAAAGCCCCCTCTATGGTTTTCAAAACGCCTCGCCGCATCCGCCACACCGTATCCAGGCGGTCGGCCACGCTGCGGTCGTGGGTAGCGATGACCAGGGCTGTATCTCGATCCTCGAGCGCTTTCAGTAAGGTATCCATCAGGTGTTTGGCACTATCGGAGTCGAGCTGGCCGGTAGGCTCGTCGGCCAGAATCAGCTTGGGGCTTCCGGCCAGGGCGCGGGCCACTGCTACCCGCTGGGCCTGTCCACCCGAGAGTTCTTCGGGGAGTTGGGCTGCTACTGAGGCCAGCCCCAGCCGCTCGAGTGCCCCCATCGCCCGGAGTTGGGCCTCCCGCTCGGGCATACCGCCCAGGATCAGCGGTAAAGCGGTGTTCTCGAGGGCCGTCAGGGGGGCCAGCAGGCTCTGGGCCTGGAATACGAAAGCCACCTTGCCAGGTCGCAGCTCACTGGCTTGTCCCAGCGCTGGAAACGTCACCGAGCCCGCCGAGGGTGTGTCCAGACCCCCCATCAGGTGCAACAGGGTGCTCTTACCCCCGCCCGACGGCCCCAACAGGGCAATTCGCTCTCCTGGCCTGACCCGGCAGGTAGCTTGCTCCAGCGCTACCACCTCCCGCCCATCCAACTCGTAGACCCGGCGAGCATCGCGTATATCTACCAAAACCTCAGGCATCGGCTAACCTCCCATCTTGAATGCGCAGCACCCGGCCTGCACGGCGGGCCAACTCCGGGCTGTGCGTAGAGATCAGGGCCGCGCCCCCCTGGGCACAAAAAGCCTCGAGTTCGCCCAGCACCAATATCTCGGTGCTGGCATCCACCTCGGCGGTGGGCTCGTCGGCCAGCAATACCGCTGGACGGCCCACCAGCGCAGTTGCCAGACCAGCCCGCGCCAGTTCTCCGCCCGAGAGCTGGGAAGGCCGGGAGTGCAAGCGTTCGCCTAAGCCCACCCGCTTCAGCCAGTCCGCCGCCTGGCTCTGATCTCGGCCTGCCAGGATTGCCGCAAACTGCACGTTCTCGAGCACGCTCAAGTGCTCGAAGAGGTTGTCGGATTGCAGCATCGTTCCCACGAACTTGGCCCGCAGCTCGTCCCGTTCGTCCTCGGGGCGACGGGTCAGGCGCTGCCCGGCCACATTCACGTAGCCTCCATCGGGCTCGTCCAGCCCGGCCAGGCAAGCCAACAGGGTGCTCTTGCCACTACCCGAAGCCCCCATCACCGCTACCAGCTCTCCGGGTTCCAGGCTCAGGCTAACCCCCCGCAAGGCACGGGTTTCCTCGTCCGCGATATGGTAAAAGCGGTACAAATCTACAGCCTCGAGTGCTTTCACGGTCTACCTCCAGGTAAACGAATGGGCCATACGTTTCCAGGCATCCACGTTGTCGGCCCCTTTGGGGGCACTCAGGGTGAGCATTATCTCGCGCCCGCCTTTGTATAGCAGGTAGAGGTCGTTCTCCAGAGCCACCCGCTGACCCGTGACTGCATTGGGTTGGGACTGCGATTCGAACTGAATCAACACCGCACTCCCCGAGGGTAAGCTGACCGCCTTGACCGATTTAACCTGAACACTGCGGTCTTTTTGCAAAATCTTCAGCTCGGCGGTTTTTACGCTCTGCATGGTGGGCATAGCCGTAACTTTTTGCAGGCTCAGGCTCAGGCGATTGAACTTGGCGGCAAACTCAGACGAACTGCCCTGCACGGTGCGGGCCCAACCCTCGGGCACTTCCAGGCTATAGCCCCCTTCGGCATTGGTGTAGCGCACGAAGGCTTGGCTATCGGGGATATCGCCCACACTCCGGGGTTCGGGGGCGGTCTGGGTCTGGGCAAGGCTAAGCGCGCCGCATAGAACGGCAACCGAAAGCGTCATCAAGGCTTTATTCATGTCTCCTCGCTGGCCTCGAGGTGCTTCTCGAGTGGCTCGAGTATGCCCAGACCAGGTTTAGGTTAGGTAAAGAGGCGCTTTTACCTTTCTTTGCCAGCGCTTAATCTGGCCTCAGTAGTTTTGGCTGGAGTCCGCTGTAACTCAGGACTCGAGCAGGTCTCTAGGGTAGGGCCATGCTGCAACCCGGCGAGCAGAGCCTGGGGTTGTTTGCGAGGGTTTGGCCCATTCCCCAACAGGCCGGTCTAGAGCGGTTTTCGGAAAGAACCTTGGGATGCTGGAGTATATTTACTGTGCCCGTCTGAGAACTGCGATAGACTTTGAAGTTGCGAGGGAGGTTTCGGCGTGAAGCCACCCTTATTACAGTGTGCCCAATATGACCGATGCCGATAAACCCAGCCTGCCCCGGCGTTTTCGCAAGCGCTGGCTGTGGGCGTTAGCTCTAGTGCTAGTAGTGCTGGCGATCAATGCGCCGGGGGTATTTGCGCTGGGCTACAAGTTGTGGGGCGGGCCAAGGGTGGCAGCCCTTCCCCTCACGCCGCCCTTCAAGTTTGGCGACCGGCTTCTGGTGATTGCACCCCATCCCGATGACGAGAGCCTGTGCTGTGCGGGGGCCATCCAGCAGGCCGAGCAAGCCGGAGCACAGGTGTATATCGTTTGGATGACCTCGGGGGATGGCTTCGAGTTTGATGCCATCCTGCTCAACCGGGAGCCCCGGCCCGATGCCAACGACCTGCTAGCTCTAGGAAAACAGCGTATGCAAGAAGCCAGAAAAGCCGCGCAGATTTTGCGTATACCTCCACAGCACCTGTATTTTTTGGGCTTCCCCGATGGCGGCCTGATGCCGGTTTTCTTGCAGCACTACCTCGAGCCCTATCGTTCTCGCTACACTGGGAAAACTGCGGTGCCTTACGCCGGAACGGTTTTGCCCGGTGCGGCGTTTACCGGAGCCAACCTGGAAAAAGCCCTGAGCAGGGTAATCGCTGCGGTAAAACCCACGGTGGTGCTGGCCCCCTCGCCGTCTGAGGGCAACCGCGACCACGCCGCAAGTGGCCTGGCGGCCCTACGGGTGCTGGGGAAGCAGGGCCAGGCCGACACCCTGCGTTTTTACATGGTGCATGGAGGGCTCGAGTGGCCCTTGCCCAAGGGTCTGCACCCCAGTTTGCCCCTAACCCTTCCTGCACGGGGCAAGGGGCTGCCCTGGAACCGCACCGACCTCTCTAGCACCGAGGTACAGCTCAAGGCCGAAGCCATCCGGGCGCACCACAGCCAGATGCTGGTGCTGGGGCGGTTCATGAATGCCTTTGTGCGTACCAACGAGCTATATAGCCCAGAAGCTGTTGTCGAAACCCCGAATCCCTAGAGCGGTTTTCAGAAAGAATAGGACAGTCCACTGAGCTAGAAAGACCGTACTAAGCTCCCTTTTGCCGCCATAAGCAGCGGCAAAAATAGCGGAAACCGCGATAACTCTCCCGCCCCCTCAATGAACCGAGTGCAGCGTGAATTACCCCAGACACGGGGCTGATTGTCTGGGGTGTTTGAATTTCCGGTGCAGGGTGGTTTACCCTGCACCCGAGGGCTTGGCGGGCGTTGGCCTATTTGAAGCTGACGCGCTTCTCGATTTTTGCCCATTCGGCATTGCCAATACGCTTGACCTTGGCCCGGAAATCCGCCGCGTTTTTGTAGGGGCGGTTTTTGATAATCTCGGCGGCGGTCTTGGGGCCAATTCCGGGGAGGGTCTCGAGTTGGGCCACCGTGGCGGTATTGACGTTGACCATGTTCATGGCTTGTACAACGGGGGTGGGTAACTGGGTGGGGTTGGCTTTTGGGGTAGCGGCCAGGGCGGTGACTGCCAGAGCAGCCACCATAGCTAGGGTTAGAGCGGTTTTCATGGATTTTCCCTTTGAATCAGGGCGCTATGCAATCCGTCCCCGAACGGGGTGAGTGTGCACTGCTCAGGTAAAGATAGGGTATGAAAAGGTAAAGATCCGAAGCCACAAACCCCTTTGCCACACCTTTACTTGGCGAGCCTAATGTGAGTATGCTCGAGGTATCACTTATGCCCGAAGAATATGAAAACGTCGTGGAGAAGGCCGAAGAGCTGGTTCGGGAGCAGCATGCCGAGGCTGGTAGGGCACGCCCTTTGTGGTTGGACTGGTTAGCGGTGAGCACCGCGCTATTTGCGGTGCTGGCGGCGGTAGCCTCCTTGAAGGCCGGGGATAGTGCTAACGAAGCCCTGTATAAGTCCAACAGGGCGGTACTCTCTCAGGCCAGGGCCTCGGACACCTGGAATGAGTTTCAGGCCGATAGCCTCAAAAAGTACATGCAGACCAGCAACGCCACCACCCTTCAGGTGCTCAACGCTCCTGCCCCGACCATCCAAGCGGCCCAGCAAGAGGCCGCGCGGCGACAGGCCAAGCAAGACCAGCTCAAGGTAGAAGCCCAGCAGCGCGATATGGAAACCGCTATGCTGCTGCAAGAATCAGAGAGCCTATTGGCTCGGCATAGCCGCTACGCGCTGGGCGTGACCTTGTTACAAGTAGCAATCGGGCTTTCCGCTATCGCCGCCTTGCTGCGTTTGCCAGGGGTATGGTGGATTAGCTTGCTGGCCGGTGGTAGCGCGATTGTGGCGGTGTTGTGGGGGTTTTTCAGTGCTTAGATGGGTACATCTGCGGCGAAAACTGCTGGCAGGGTTCACCGCCGAGTCTTACTGGGCTGCGCGGGCAGCAGTGCTGGTAATTATCGTCCTACAACTCTTCTTGAGCGAGAAATATACCCTTGGCCCAAGCTGGCTGTTACCCAGCCTCGAGCTGGCCCTTTTGATTCCGCTCTCGTTGGTCTCGAGGATGCGTCCCCAAGCCGAGCAGTTCCAGCGCACGGCGGCTATTTTGCTCCTCGGACTGACCAACCTCGCCAATTTGTATTCCCTGGTCTATCTTGTAGAGTCGCTGCTGCATGGCAGTAAGGCCACTGGGGTAGCGCTATTGGTCAATGCGCTCAACATTTGGTTTACCAATGTGATAATTTTTGCCCTGTGGTATTGGGAACTCGACCGTGGTGGCCCCCTGCGCCGCCGCCAGCACCAATCCCACAAGCCCGACTTTTTTTTCCCCCAAATGACCAACCCTGAATTGGCCCATCCCAACTGGCGGCCCGGCTTCGTAGATTATTTGTTCGTGGCCTTCACCAATGCTACCGCCTTTAGCCCCACCGACACCCTACCCCTCAGTGCTGGGGCCAAACTGCTGATGATGGTTCAGTCGGCGATATCCCTGCTCACGGTGGCTCTGGTAGCCGCAAGAGCAGTGAACATCTTGTCCTGAATAACAGGATTCTGCTCTAGGGTTGATACAGAGGCGGTTTGTGAACCCCCCAGTTTCCCAAGCCAAAACCCCCGCTTCCGCTCGAGCGATCTCCCCCAGAGTTCTATCGCACTCCCCGAACTCTCGAGACAAATAGCGTTCCCAGCAGAAAAAACGTCACCGCGATGGCGAATAAAAGAGGGTAGCCTCCGTTGGGGGTGGCCCGGTTGCCCGCGTCCAGCACTTGCCCGAAAAGCCCCTGGAAAAGCTGAGGAAACACCAGCGCCACGTGCCAGATGCCCATGTCGCGGGCGTGCTTGGTCTCGTCGGGCAGTACCGAGGTTGCCAGCGCCCAGTCCACGCTGATATACGCCCCATAGCCCAGGCCAAAAACCAGAGCTACCACGACGGCCAGTACAAACGAATGGGTCAGGGCAAAGCCCAGGGCCGCCAGTGCAGTAAAGGCTCCGGCAAAGTAGATTACTGGCTTTTTGCCCACTTTATCCGACAGCCGTCCAGCCAGAATGGCGGTGAGTGCTGCCGTCACCGAGAGCAGCATCAAGACCGCTGCCAGCGCCAGCGATGCACTGGGAATTTTGAGTGGCCCTAGCTGAAAGGTTCCGATCACATCGCGCAGGTAAAACAGCAAAAAGGGCTGTACCGCGAAGCGCCCCGACTCCACGAAAGCCCTGGTCAGGAAGACCCAGCGAAAGTTGTAATACTGGCGCTGGAAGTATATCCGTAGGTCGAGTTGGCTCTGGGAGTCTCGAGGGACACCGGGCTCCCTCACGAAGCGCACGGTAATTAGCGTAACCACTGCCAACACTACGATAATCGCCAGAAACTGCCCCTCGCGGTTGCCCCCTAAGGCAAAGGCCGCCAGGCCACCGGCAATCTGGCTGGTGAGCTGAAAGAAACCCATAGCCCCACTTGCTGCGCCCCGCTGCTCCTGCGGAACCACGTCGGGGATGAGGGCGGTATAGGGACTGCTGGCTAGAGAGTTGCCCAGTTGCACCAGAAAATAGCCCACCGCGTAGACCCAGTAGCCCGGTGCGAGTAGCATCACCAGCAGCCCTAGGATATTGATGGCTGTACCCCACAGCAAGAAAGGCATTCGCTGGCCCAGCCGATCCGACCACATGCCGATAAACGGTGGCAAGAGTAGGGGAACCAGGGCCAAGGTTCCGGCCAGCCACCCCAAGTAGGCTCCTTTGTTAGCCTCTCCCACGAAACGCTGCACGTCGGCGGGCATCAGGATGGGCAGCAATAAAAACCAGTGAAAGGAAAAACCAAACCAATAGGCCGACAGGGGGAAAAACCGCAGGAGTCGGCTCGAGCCGCTAGATGAGGTCATTGCTAAGAGTATAGATGGATTACAGATTGACAGCTTTCCGCATTTGCACTCCGGGAGGGGAGCGCGACATCTTGTGCCTATCGTGAATTACGGTAGGGAATATTGGCGGGGAATGCTGTGAGCAGGGAACCGCGATAACAAACTTGTCGTAGAACTCCCCTGCTCCCTTTGGTCAGGGCGACTTTGGACGAAGCCACCCCGGAGACCCTGAAGTGAGGTGGGTATGGGGTTTGTTATCTGGCTAATCTACCGCCGAGCGCTGGAAGCAGGCTGAGTATTCCCTTGCTGGGCTCCGGCTCCAGATAGACGGGCGAACTCTTTCTGATCCACAGAGCGCGACATGCCCATCTCGTAACTGATCAGCTTGCGCTTGTACATATCGGCCAAATAGGCATCCATGGTGATCATGCCGTACTGGCCGCCGGTCTGAATCACCGAGACGAGCTGGTGGCTCTTGCCCTCGCGGATCAAAGCACGCACTGCGGGGGTGGCAATCATCAGCTCGTAAGCCATCACCCGGCCCCCACCAAAGCTTTTGGGCATGAGTTGCTGGGTGAGCACCGCAACCAAGTTGTTGGAAAGCTGTACCCGCACCTGTTCCTGCTGGGCCTCGGGGAACACGTCAATAATGCGGTCAATGGTCTCGGGAGCGCTGTTGGTATGCAGGGTGCCCATCACCAAGTGGCCGGTTTCGGCAGCGGTAATAGCCGCAGAGATGGTTTCATAGTCGCGCATCTCGCCCACCAGAATCACATCGGGAGCCTGGCGCAATACCGAACGCAGGGCCTTCTGAAAGCCGTGGGTGTCCTGTCCAATCTCGCGCTGGTTGATGATGGAGGACTTGTGACGGTGAAAAAACTCGATGGGGTCTTCGATGGTGACAATGTGCGAGCGTTTGCGCTCGTTGATGTAGTCAATCATCGAGGCCAGCGTGGTGGACTTGCCCGAGCCAGTCGGCCCGGTGACCAGCACCAGCCCTCGAGGGTTGAGGGCGATTTCGGCGATGTTTTTGGGCAGGCCCAACTCCTCGAAACTCTTCACCGTACTGGGCACTACCCGCAAGACTCCGCCCACGCTGCCACGCTGCAAGAAGATATTGACCCGAAAGCGCCCCTTGCCCGGTAGGCTGAAGGAGAAGTCCAGTTCTTTTTCCTCTTCAAAAACCCGCTGCTGTTTTTCGTCCATCAGCGCGTAGGTCAAGCGGCGGGTTTCCTGCGGGGTGAGGGCCTCGTACTCGGTAGGGTGAAACTCCCCATCAATTTTGATCATCGGCGGCAGGCCCACCGTGACTACCAAGTCGGATGAACCCCGGTCTACGGCCAGGTTGAGCAAATCCACAATATCGGGTGCTTTGGTCATGAAGCCTCCAGTTATGCCAAGGATACGCGGTAGTGCGGGCGCAGGGGGGTCATATTTGGCGTTGATTGCAAAAGCGCAGAGGGCGGAGTGCTAAAGGCTGGTTTGGGTGCTGGGCTTTACTCGCTCGTCCGGGCCATCACTTCTTCCAGCGTGGTCAACCCCTGGAAAGCCTTCTGGATCCCATCTTCGCGCAGGGTCTTCATGCCCAGGGTGCGGGAGATTTCCTTGATTTGCGTAGCCGACTGCCCTTCCACAATCGCCCGCCGGATTTCGTCGTCGAGGGCCATTAGTTCGTGGATGGCGGCGCGGCCCCGGTATCCCGAGCCGTTGCACTTATCGCAGCCGGTACCTTTGTAAAGCACTTTGCCACGGGTGTCCTCCTTGGACATCCCCAGGCGGCGCAGCACGGTGGGGTCGGCCTCTACCTCGATCTTGCAGCTATCGCAGATTTTGCGCACCAGGCGCTGGGCCAGCACGCCCACCAGGGCAGCCGAGATGTTGAAGAGTTCCACACCCATCTCGTCGAGGCGGGTCACGGCTCCGGCGGCATCGTTGGTGTGTAGGGTGGCAATGACCAAGTGGCCGGTGAGGGCGGCTTCGGTGGCGATTTTGGCGGTCTCGGAGTCGCGGATCTCACCGACCATGATGATGTCGGGGTCTTGGCGCAGGAAGCTACGCAAGGCCCTGGCGAAGGTAAGGCCCGCCTGCGGATTCACTTGGGTCTGGTTGATGCCGGGAATCTCGTACTCCACCGGGTCTTCGACGGTGGTGGTGTTCTTGTCGGGGGTGGCGATTCGCTTTAAGACCGAGAAGGTGGTGAAGGATTTGCCCGAACCCGTAGGGCCGGTAATCAAGAAGATACCGTAGGGCTTGGCGATCACGTCCTCGAAGCGCTGGAAGATTTCCGGAGCGAAGCCCAGTTGCTCAATCTCCGGGATATCGGCAGCCTTGCGCAGCAAGCGCATGACGATTTTCTCGCCGTAGACGGTGGGCAGCGTGGAAAGACGCAAGTCCAGGTCAATTGAACGGTCTTTATAGCGCACGCGACCGTCTTGGGGCAGGCGGCGCTCGGCGATGTCGAGGTTAGCCATGATCTTCACGCGGCTGGCGACGGCGGGGCCTGCGCCTTTGGGGAGGCGCATATATTCGCGCAGGTTGCCGTCAATGCGGGTGCGTACCAAAATATCGGTCTGGCGCGGCTCGATGTGGATGTCCGAGGCTTCTTGCAGGAAAGCTTCGCGGATGATGGAGTTGACCAGCTTGACCACGGCGTTGTCGTCGAGGGCACTGGTATCCACGGCAACTTCGTCTTTTCGCTTGTTTTCAAACTCGCGTGCAAGTTCTTCCACGCCGGACTGGCTGCCGTAGAAGCGCTCGATCAGCTTGGTGATCTGGCTCTCGGCGGCGACGGCAGGCATCACCTCGCGCTTGGTGATCATCTTGAGGTCGTCCACCGCCAAGATGTTGCGTGGGTCTTTCATCAAGACCACCAAAGTATTGCCCTCGAGGTGGTGCGGGATTACCGTGTAGCGCCGCACTGTGGCCTCAGGGACGATCATCAGCACCGAGGGGTCGAGGGGGGAGTCGTTGGGGTCTATGTAGGGGTAGCCGAGTTGGGTGGCGAGGCTCTTGGCCAGCATCTCCGGCTTGATTTTGCCGGACTGCACCAGGGTGTCCTCGAGCCGTCCGCCGCCCTGGCGCTGTCTCAAGAGGGCATCTTCCACGTCTTGGGCGCTGACATAGCCGAGTTCGACCAACACCTCGCCCAAGGGGCGGGTCTTGCCCATGCGGCGCTGTACGCTGAGGGCATCCTGCAAGGCCGCGCGGCCCAGCTTGCCCTCTTGTACCAGGGCTTCGCCCAGGCGGCTTTTCTCGGGGTAAATTTTGCTGAACAAATCCTCCCAGTTTTTGGGGGTGGTCAGGACGAAACGGGTGGGGCGTTCGACGAGCTGGGCCAGGGCCTTGCGGTGGCGTGGGTCGGCCAGCATAATCAGCAGACTTTGCCCTTCCTGGCGCAGGGGAACCGCCTGATAGCGCAGGGCATCCGAGCGCAGCAGTATGGCCGAAATTTCGGGTTGAATTTCCAGGTCGCTCTGGTCGGGTTTGAACTCCAGGCCCGCCTGCTCGGCCAGCGCTCGCAAAATGTCCTCTTCCGAGACCCCAAACTTGGCGACCAGGATGCGTCCGAGCAACTCACCGGTTTTCTCCTGGTCTACCAGAGCCGCCTCGAGGTTGTCCTTGCTGACTAAACCCTTGTTCACCAAAATTTCGCCGAGCTGCATCTCGCCGGGGGAGGCCGCAGTAGGGGGGGTAGGTATGGTCAAGCCTAACTCGGGATAGTGCAGGGCCAGGGCGTAGGCGAAGCTGCTACGGGTGGTCTGGTAAGGCTCGATAATCTGACCCGTGAGGTCTTCGAGTTCTTCCAGGATGAGGTTGTCCAGCGGGTTCAAGAGGGCCACTCGCAGCGAGCCACCCTCGAGGCTGAAGGGGATAGCCCCCAGGTCTCGAGCCCGTTCGGCGGGCACCAGGGCTTTGGCTTCGGGGGCAATTTCCAGACCCACCAGCTCCACCAGCGGAACCCCGAAAGTCTCTTCGATGGCCTGAGCGATACGGCGTTCGGAGAGCATTCCCAGCTCGACTACGATATCGCCGAGGTTGCCCCCCACCTCGCGGTGCTGCTCCAGCGCTCGCTGTAACTCCTCATCGCCCAACAGGCCCATGTCCAGAAGGGCTGCCCCCAGCCGCTTGTCCCCGATGGTCAAAACATTTGCCATTGGCAAAATCCTCCGTTCCAGTTTGGCCTAGCAGTAAGTCCCGGAGCAGCCTGCTCCGGTTGAGCGGGTGAAGTTCTAAAGGTGGGGTTCATAAGCCAGTTCCTCAGGTTAGCGCCCTAAAACCAGGGCCTCGAGCTTGCGCACCAGCCGGGTGTACATCATCTCGCCGGGCGATAGGGGAGAAACCAAAACGGTATAGGCCCCCACCAGATTTCCTCCCAGCACGTCGGTAAAAATCTGGTCCCCCACCACGGCGACTTCCTCGGGGTGCAGCTCGAGCTGTTGGATGGCGGCCCGAAAGCCAAACCAGGGCTTGCCCGCTGGGCCAAACCCCCAGATACCCAGCTTGTCACACCAATAGCGCACCCGGCTGGGTGTGGCGTTGGAAACCAGCATGGCCTCGATACCGGCTTGCTTGAGTGTCCAGAGCCACTCGAGCATCCCCACCGGAGGTTCGCCGTAGGTTTTGTAGGGCACCAAGGTGTTGTCCAAGTCCAGCAATACCGCCCGCAAACCACGTTCCATGAGCCAGCCTGGGGTGAGTTCGGTGACGGACTGGAGTTGGGCCTTGGGTCTGAGCACCTTTATAGTCTAGCGAAACTTGGTGGTAAGGATTGGGTTATTTAAGTAACGCTCTAGGCCGAGGTTAGCCAGTTATCATCTACCAAACCTCCTTGCCTCGAGGCAAGGAGCTGTCTGGGATGATATAATTGGCATCTAGATAACAGAGTCAGAAGCTGGAGGTGGGAAGCTGAATCAAGGCCCACATTCGCCCGGTCTGACCCCGGTCGCGGCGGTGCGAGAAGAAGCGAGGGTCGGCGTAGGTGCAAGCTCCCAGTGCCCAGTAATGCTCAATCCCGGCGCGGCGAGCTTGTTGCTGCAATGCCCCGGCTAGCTCGAGCAGATATTTGCCTTCCTGGGCAGGGTCGGGCCGATAGATAGGAGCCTGGGGGGAGCCGGTCAACCCAGCCTCGCAGAAGTGTTCGATGACCTCTGGCCCGACCTGGAATCTCGGCCCGCTGATGCCGGGGCCAAGGGCCACCCGCACGTCTTGGAGGTGGCTGCCGTAGTGCTGCTGCATCTGCTCGAGTGCCCTGGGCAAGATGCCCGCTACCACCCCACGCCAGCCTGCGTGCAGGGCTCCGACTACCTGCCGCACCGGGTCGTGCAGCAAAACCGGATAACAGTCGGCGACCCCCACCCGCAGCAGCAAACCCGGCGTGTTGGTAAGCAGACCGTCCCCCTGCCAGACCCCCGGCCCGGCTACCGGGTGGACGATATTCCCGTGGAGCTGGTCGAGCAGGGCCACCGGCGGATAGCCGAACTGCTCCAGCACCCGCCGCTGATTCTCTTTCACCCGCTCGAGGTCGTCGCCGCTGGACACTGCTAAGTTCAGGCTGTGATAAGGCCCTTCTGAAACCCCCCCTTCGCGGGTGGTAAAGCCGTGAGGGACACTGAGCAGGGCAGAGGTTAGCACGCTCGAGAGTGTATATCGGCCCAGATGAGGATGGGAAGGTTTCAGGCTGAACTCATACAAGTAGGGCAAGCTGGGGCTTTATGAGCGACGTATTACAATCCGCGCTGCACTCCTTGGCCGTGCAGCATCCCCGGCTGGGGCAGATGGCAGTGTTTATGGGCGATAAGTTATGGCTGATGCTGGTCGTGGCCTGGGTAGGGCTGTTGCTGGTTTATTGGCGGCGACTGACCTGGGAGTTTGGCGCTCGAGCCCTGATTGCGCTCGGCATCGCCGGGGTATTGGCCCTACTGCTGAGCCACCTGATTCCTGACCCACGTCCTTATATAGCCGAGCACTATATTCCCCTGTCGCACGTATCCAGCGACAACGGTTTCCCCTCCGACCACACCTTGTTGGCGGCTTTTCTGAGCGCTTTGCTGTTGTGGATCAACTGGCGCTGGGCCTCAGTTTTTGCTTTTTTCACCGTGCTGGTGGCAATGGGTCGCCTGGCTATCGGAGCCCATCACACCCTGGATGTGGTAGGGAGCCTGGTGATAGTGGGGGTGGCGGTAGGTCTGGCGAGTTGGATACGGCTGCCTACTGCCTGGAAGCAGAAGCCCATCTTCGCGGCCCCTCAGCCTTGAAATCTGGGCAAACAGACAACCCCTGTCCAGCACGACAAAACTCTATAGCTCAAAACCTCGTCCGGGACGCATATTCCAGTTGAAGATATTTAGTTGTCACAGGAGGGGGCTGCTCGAGCCTCTAGAATGAGCCCGTGATCTTCTTGCTGGCCTTATTTGCCTTTGTCTTCGGCACGCTCATCGGTTCGTTCTTGAACGTGGTGATTTACCGCGTTCCGGCGGGGTTATCTATCGTATATCCACGCTCGCGCTGTCCGCACTGCGGGCACACCCTGACCCCCCTCGAGCTGATTCCCATCGTTTCCTGGGCCGTCCAGAGGGGCCAATGCCGCAACTGCAAGGCCCCTATCGCCGTGCGCTACCCGCTGGTCGAAGCCCTGACCGGGGTGCTGTTCGCTATCGCTGCCCTTCTCCGCCCAGATTTTCCCGGCCTGTTCCTGATTTGGGCCTTTATGGCCCTGCTCATCGCCCTCTCCTTTATAGACCTCGACACCTACGAACTGCCCTGGCAACTCAACTACGGTGGGCTGCTGCTGGGGCTGCTGGGGGCCGGTCTGCTGAGTTATCCACAGCCTTTTCCACAGGCCCTCAATGGAGCCCTGCTGGGTGCAGGCTTGCTGGCGATGGTCAATGCCTTCGGGGTGCTAACCATTCTGCGGGGTAAAAACAACGTCTGGACACCGCCTTTCGGCTATCCGCAGATTAATCTGGCCGCCGCGGTGGGTTCACTGCTAGGCCCGGCGGCGGGTCTGGTGGCGGGTTTTCTCAACGTGGCCTTCAACCTGCGTAGCCCGCGCCCCCTGCGCATTCCCGACCTGCTGGGGCTGGCCTTGGCGGCGCTGGGGCCATTGCTGGCGCTCATTCCGGGCTGGTTTGTGAGCCCCTTGGCTAGCCTCAAGGGCGGGCTGCTAAGTGCGGGTGGAATAGCCCTGGCGGGCGGGATTTACTGGTGGGTTCAGGAGTGGCGTAGCCCCAAAGCCCAGCCCCAAGAAGACGGCGAAGTGGTGGCGATGGGCTTTGGCGATGTGATATTGATGGGTTTTCTAGGGGCTTGGCTGGGGGTGGGAAACCTCATCGTGGCCTTGCTGTTGGCAGTGGTGGCGGGAGCGGTCATTGGCCTGATTGCACGGAGAATTACCGGCGAAAACAAGATTCCCTTCGGGCCATACCTGGCGATTGGCGGGCTGGTGGCGTTTTTCTACGGATCAGACCTGATTCACTGGTATTTGAGCTATATCGGGGCCCGGTAGAATCCGGCCTCGAGTTTCGGGAGAACTGGAGAGGTTTTCTCGAGCCCAGGCCTAAGTGCCTTAGACTTGGGTGGTGGATGTCCTGAAGCTCTATAAAGAAACCGGAGCCCTGCTCGAGGGCCACTTTCTCCTGCGTTCTGGTCTGCACAGCCCGATGTTCTTGCAGTCCACCACCCTGCTCCAGCACCCCATCTACGCCGAGGCAGTAGGGGAGGCCCTGGGCGAGCTGTTCGAGGACTTGGAACTCGATTTTGTCATCGGCCCGGCCATGGGCGGGGTGGTGCTAGCCTTTGTTAGCGCCAAAGCCCTAGGGGTACGGGCCTTGTTCGCTGAGAAAGATACTCAGGGCGGAATGTTGGTACGAGAGGGGCTCACCATCCATCCCGGCGAGCGCTTTTTGGCTGTCGAGGACGTGGTGACGACGGGCGACTCGGTGGGCCGGGCGATTCGGGCTGCCGAGGGCAAAGGAGCCAAGTGTGTGGCCGTAGGAGCCATCATAGACCGCAGCCAGAAGGCTGATTTCGGCGTGCCCTTCAAGGCGATTACCCGCCTCGCCTTCCCTACCTACGAGCCACAAAACTGTCCCTTGTGCGCTCGAGGTCTGCCTTTGCAAGAGGTGTAAGCCCAAGGCAGCGCAAAACTCGAGGATTCGCGTAGGCTAGTGGGTATGTCAAACGTCAAACGCCGAAGGTTAACTGCACAATCCCTGGTCTGGCTTTTGGCTTTCGGCCTTTGGCTATCGGCTATGGGCTTGGCCCAAACCCCCACCGAAGTGGCCCGTCAGGCCGTACAGGACTGGCAGGCCGGGAAATATCAGATTGACCCTTCGCAGGCTCTGGGCAAAACCCCCGAGGAGGCAATTCGGGTGCTCGAGCGCAGCATAGCTTTTGCCTCGCCCCCCCCCAATCTTTCGGTTAACCTGGCCGAACCCCAGACCCAACAAACCCCTAGCGGCACTCTGGTGCGTTTCCCGGCTACGGTGGGTGCTCAAGGTGGAGAGGTGCGGGTCACGCTACGCGGGGGCGAAGTCACCCGTATCGCCTTTGCCCCTCAGGGTGGTCTGCTGCCCGGCTGGGTCAAGAGTCCGGTGGCCTGGGCTTTGTTTATCGCCCTCTCGCTGGGCTGGCTGCTGGCTTTGCGGGGCAATACTGGGCTGGCCTTATGGTGGCGTGAAGGTTGGGCCTTAATACAGCAGTACCGCCGCACTTACATCGGCCTCAATATCGCCCTGTACGGGCTATACATCCTCGGTTCGGTGGTGGCTTATGCCGAACCTAGGCTGGTCAAGCTGTTGCAGGAAATGGTGGGCGGGGCCCTGGAACAAGTTGGCATTGGTGGTGCAGCGAGTGCGGGGCCGCTGGGGTTGGCCCTGGTAATTTTCTATTGGAACCTGACCAGGGGGCTGCTGCTTACTACTGCCGTCCCTGGGCTGGCTCTGGGCATCCCGGCCCTGCTGATCAATGGCCTGCGCTATTTCATCTTCGGCTTCGCCCTGAGCCCGGTAGCCATTCCAATGGCGGCTTTTGTAGCCCACATTCCCACCCTGATTATCGAGTTGCAAGCCTATATCCTGGGAACGTTCGGGGGTCTGGTACTGCTGAACAAAGTGTTGCAAGGCGAAGGTTACCGGGCTGGGCTACGGGCGCTGGCTTTGCTGGTATACCTGGGAATGTTCTTCCTTCTAATTGGGGCTTGGTATGAGGCCTTCGAGGTGCTATACCTGGTTCGGTGAGCCATGCCGGTAGCCTTGCTGATGCCGCAAGCCCAGACCCAAATGCAAAGGGTCGGCCTGGATAAAACACCTAGAGTGGCTGTGCTGGGAGCCGGGGCTTGGGGAACTGCGCTGGCTTTGCTGGTAGCCAGCAAAGGAACCCCGGTCTATTTGTGGGCACGACGGGCCAAACAAGCCGAGGCCCTGCGCCTGAGGCGAGAAAACCTCGAGTATCTGCCTGGAATCCCACTCCCAGATGGGCTATACCCTACCTCCAACGCCGAGGAAGCCCTTGCCAAAGCCGACCTCGCGGTAGTTGCAGTTCCTTCCAAGGCCATTCGGGAAACCTTGGCTCCCTTGCCCAAAGCCCCAGCTTATGTGTCGGTGACGAAAGGACTGCACTATAACCAGCACCACCTGCTGCGCATGAGCCAGGTGATTGCCGAAGTCAGCGGGGAGGGGAGAGTCGCGGTTCTTTCTGGCCCCAACCTAGCCGAGGAAATCGCTCGCTTCTTGCCTGCGGCGGCAGTGGTAGCCTCACCCCAGGAAGAACTCTCGAGGCTCGTCCAGGAGCTACTTTCCGGCCCTAGTTTTCGGGTCTACACCTCGACCGATGTGACCGGAGTCGAGCTGGGTGGGGCGCTCAAGAACGTGATTGCCCTGGCAGCGGGCATGGTGGACGGCCTGGGCCTGGGTGACAACACCAAGGCTGCGCTGATCACCCGTGGTCTGCGCGAAATCATCAAGTTTGGTCTGGCCCAGGGAGCCGAGCAAGCTACCTTTATGGGGCTTTCTGGCTTGGGCGACCTGATTGCCACGGCCAGCAGCCCCTATTCGCGCAACCGGGGTGCGGGCGAGCGCCTGGTACAAGGAGAAACCCTAGAAGGTCTCGAGGCCCAGAAGCAGGTGGTAGAGGGCATCTATACCGTTAAAGCTTTACACGCCTGGAGCCAGGAGACCGGCTTGGAAATGCCCATCACCGAGGCGGTGTATCGCGTGGTGTACGAAAACGCTGACCCGCTCGAGCAAATAGACCTGCTGATGGGGCGGCAGGCTAAGCCGGAGTAGCGTCGTTGGCACGTCCAAGGCCAAATCAGTCCAGCCGCTTTTTATCCGGCCCTGGTTGCTTCCTCAGCGCTCACCAGACCTGGAACCCGGCTGAGTGCGATGATGCTCGCACCTGCTAGGCTAAGCAGGCTTGCGGCAGCGAAGATGGTGATATAACTTTGCCTACTCGAGAACACCGCAAAAGTAGCTGAGGCAATGAGGGTAGAAACCACCGTTACCACATCCATCAGCGCCGTGGACAAACCTACGCGCCCTTTGATGACCTCCTGCATATAACTGATGGTGATGCTCAAGAGGGCCGCGGTGGCGATGGCGTTCAGCCCCTGCAACCACAGCACATCCCGTACCGAGTGGGCAAAAAAAAGCAGCAGCAAATATAGGGCGTAGATTAAGGAATTGACCACCAGGATGGCCTCCTTGGAAAACCGAGCCGCCGCCAGACCCCAAGCCAGCATGAAGGGAACCTCGAGGCCTGCGGCGAGGCTGGCGTTGATGCCCACGTCCTTCAAGGTGCCGCCGAAATCCTTGACCAAGGCCAGCGGCAAAGCCATCAGGTGCAGTGCCAGCGCCACCCGAACCAGGGTCACACCGCCGATTCCGACCAGGCGGTTGGGCGAAATTTGCCAGCTTGTGGCAGTGCCCGGCTGCTTTTTCCTGGCCGAGCTAACCCTCGCCTCGGAATCCACCAATAGCAATCCAAAAATCAAGGTGCAGCCGACATAGGCTAAGGCAGCGGTGGCGAAGATATCGAAGACCGAGTAGGCGCTGGCAATCCAGCCTGCTACCGGAGGGACGAGCACCCAGGCCAGCGAGAACAGCGTACGCAGCACCGACATCATGAACTGGGCACGCTGGGGCTGGCGCAGGTCGTAGTAGGCGCGGGAAAACGAGAAGGTCTGGGAGAAGAGTGCGCCACCAAACGGCAAGATCAGGCAAAACGACAAGATATAGGTCAGTTGGGTGGGAAACAGATAAATCAGGCCATAGGCCAAGGCTCCCAGGCTTGAGCTCACCAAGACCAGCAGCCTGCGATCCGAAATCCGGTCGGCGAAATAGCCCAGCACCAGCGAAGTGAGGGCCGTCCCCAGCGATCCCAGCGTTATGACCAAGGCGAAGACCGAGTTGGACATACCCAAACCTTCAATGGCGGCAATGGCCCGGTAGGGCGCGATTGCCGCAGCCGCCATGCCGATCAGAAATAGCGTGACACTCAAAATAGCTGTGACCGGCAAGCGTCTTTTTGGTATTTCCATCAAGGCTTCCTTTTATTCAGCTTTCGGCGAAATCTACTGATGCCCCACAATCCGGTGCGGCACATACGGCTCTTCCAAGTAGGCCACCTCTTCCTGGGTCAGCTTTACCAGCAGAGCGCCGACGGCCTCTTCTAGGTGCGAAATCTTGGTGGCCCCGATGATGGGCGCGGTGACTGGCTCCTTCTGCAACAGCCAGGCCAGGGCGATATGAACTCGGGGAACCGCATGCTTCCCCGCGAGTTGCGCCACCCGCTCCACCACTCCTTTGTCCGCTTCGGTGGTGGTATCGTACTTGCTCTTGGCGATTTGGTCGGTTTCTGAACGAAGTGTGGTTTGGGACGACCAGTCTCGAGTCAATCTTCCCGCTGCGAGGGGGCTATAGGGGATCGCCCCGATTTTCTCCGCACGGCACAGCGGCAGCATCTCCCGCTCCTCTTCGCGGTAGATCAGGTTGAGGTGATTCTGCATCGAGACGAAGCGCGTCCAGCCATGCTTTTCGGCTACGTGGAGGGCCTTCTGGAACTGCCAGGCAAACATTGCCGAGGCCCCGATATAGCGCGCCTTGCCCGCCTTCACCACATCGTGCAGGGCTTCCATGGTCTCCTCGATGGGGGTTTCGTAGTCCCAGCGGTGAATCTGGTAGAGGTCTACATAATCTGTCCCTAGCCGCTTGAGACTGTTGTCAATTTCACTCAGGATGGCCTTGCGCGACAGACCCTCGCCATTGGGCCCTTCGCTCATTTTGCCGCGTACCTTGGTAGCAATGATGACTTCCTCCCGCTTGGCGAAATCCTTCAGAGCTCGCCCGAGGATTTCCTCGCTTTTGCCAATCGAATAGACGTTGGCCGTATCGAAAAAATTGATGCCCAACTCGAGGGCTCTCTTGATTACGGGCCGACTATTCTCCTCGTCCAGCACCCATTTGTGAGTCCAGCGCTGAGCATCCCCAAAGCCCATGCAGCCAAGGCAGATGCGCGAAACCTTCATTCCGGTTGACCCCAACCTGGCGTATTCCATTGCTGGCTCCTTTACTTGTCCCCATATTGCTCGTCGCTCACGTGCTCGAGCCATTCCACTGCTTTGCCCCCCTGCTGCTCCTGGATGGCGATGTGGGTCATGGCGGTGGTCGGGGCGGCCCCATGCCAGTGCTTTTCGCCGGGTGGGAACCAAATCACATCCCCCGGACGAATCTCCTCCACGGGGCCGCCCCAGCGCTGGGCCAGGCCGCAGCCGGCCGTCACGATCAGGGTCTGGCCCAACGGGTGGGTGTGCCAGGCGGTGCGAGCACCCGGCTCGAAGGTCACGCTGGCCCCCGCGACGCGGGCGGGTTCGGGGGCGGTGAACAGTGGGTCAAGGCGCACGGTTCCGGTGAACCAATCAGCGGAGCCTTTGCCTGAAGGTTGCGAGCCAACTGGTTTGATTTCCATTTTCCTAGCTCCTTTTCTCGAGCCCCGTAAACATGGGGCTCGCTCGAGGATCAGGCTTTGCCATGGCGCCGCATAATCTTTATGGTGGCGGCGCGGGCGCGTTTGCCGATCATGGGCTCGAGGTATGGGCTGCCGCTGTACTTTGCCCGGTAGGCCTCGTCAACCCGGTTGTTGACCGGCCCGTCCACCGGCTCGAGGCTGACTTCCTTGGTCATCCCGGCGGTGGTGATTCGCCCGGCTTTCTGTCGCAGCGCGGCTTTGTACCAACGAGACTTCTGCCCATTGTAGGCCCGCACGTAGAGCCCATCATCCACCACAACCGACCAAATCCAGGTGGGAGTACCGTAGGTCACTCCGTCCTCTCGAAACGGTGAAATATGCAGGTCATCGGTTTCGGTAATTCTTCGCAGTTCGTCTTCCAGCCATCTGGGCATTTTGGATTCTCCTCAAAAGGTGGGATATAGGTAGAGATGGGTGATTATCTGCGGTAGGTCAATATAGGTTCCCCTTTGATTTGGCGGGCTCCTCAACGAGGGGTGTCCATTTGTTCCAGGCGCTTGACAAAGACGTGGTAGGTGACAATATCCCAAGCATTGTGGATGCCGACAAACAGCAGAATTAGTTCGGTAGCACCCAAGCCGAACATGCCCTGACGCGGCTGGGAAAAAGCCATAAGCGCTGCCCCCACGAGCCCGGCGTAGGCGACCAAGGGCAGCAGCACGTGAAAAAGCCAGTCCTCGAGAACCGGCTGGTAGGTGGTTTGCAAACGCATCTCCCTAGCCACCAAAACCACGAACCCCGCCCCGCCAAGGCCCACCAACCCCCACAGCACCGTCACCGGAGCCATGCCCTGCCAGGGAGCACTGACTGACGCTGGTAGGAACAACACCACAGCAAAATGAACCACCGTCGGGGTGGAGAAGGTGCCGCTCGCCCGTGTTTCTCTTCCGGTAATGGGCGTGGTGGCGATCAAGGTCATCACCACAAACTGCAATCCGAGTCAGGGCACCTGCAGCCGCGCCGACAATTACGTGGGAATTCCCCCATCCTTCAAGTGCGGTCATATTGTCAATCACCCCTCACGTTTTCCTGCTCACCCCCAAACTACGCCGAACTTCCATGCCGGGCGAAAGCGCCAGCTTGACAATTAGGTCGGAAAGACTGTTGAGCGACACGCCGTGACCCTTGAACGGCTCGCCCTTTGGGGTGAGTTGGTAGCTGATTTCGTCGTCGTGGGTGAACCAGCCGGGCCGCAGAATGGTGTGCTCCAAATCGGATGCCTCGATGACTGCCGCCGAATCCCGGTAAGGGTCGAGGATGCTCCGGTATTTCTCGCCCGGCACCTCGCCATAGATGCCCATCGAGCGGATGAAGATTAGCCGTTTCAGCCCGGCGGCATGCATAGCGTTCACGATGGTCTCTGCCTGCGCTTTCATTGCGCCTGCTAAGTTGGCGTACACCACATCTTGCCCCTGCATGGCGGCCTTCAGGGTTTCCATATCGAGTACATCACCTTCAACAATGTTCACGCGACTCGGGTCGGGGTTTTTGAGCCGGTTGGCCCGGCGCAGGTACAGGGTCAGACGAACGTCCGACTGCTTTAGAAAGAAGGGGAGGGTATTGCGGGCGAGCTGGCCGTGAGCTCCCAAAATCAGGACTTTGGGCATGGATCACCGCCCTAATACCGGTCGCCAACCACCGTGATTTTGGACATGGCATCCCTGATTTCGCCGAGGTTCTGGGGGGTGAGTTGGACGTTCACCGCACTGTTGTTTTCGTCTAGACGCTCGAGCTTCCTGCTGCCGGGAATGGGGACGATCCAGGGCTTCTGCGCCAACAGCCAGGCCAACGCGATCTGGGCCGGGGTTGCCCCTTTTTCCTGCCCAATTCGGGCCAGCAAATCCACCACCACCTGGTTGGCTTTGATGGCTTGGGGCGTAAAGCGGGGATTGCGGCTACGGATGTCGCTGCTGGCGAAGGTCGTGCTCTGGTCTACCTTGCCGGTCAGGTAGCCCCGGCCCAGCGGGCTATACGGCACTAAGCCGATGCCGAGTTCCTCCAGTGTGGGCAGTATCTCCGCTTCGATGTTTCGCCACCATATCGAGTATTCGCTTTGCAGGGCGGTGACGGGCTGAACCGCATGGGCACGCCGAATCTGCTCAGCGCTCGACTCGGAGAGGCCGAAGTGCTTGACCTTGCCTTCCTGAATGAGTTCCTTGACCGCACCTGCTACGTCCTCAATAGGCACGTTGGGGTCAGGGCGATGCTGGTAGAACAGGTCAATGGCCTCCACCCGGAGCCGCTTGAGTGAGGCTTCAGCGACCCGCCGGATTTGCTCGGGACGGCTGTCGGTTCCGTTCGCGGGACTCGGTCCCTTGTCGGGGTCGTGTTTGAAGCCGAACTTGGTGGCGATAACGACTTGGCCTTTGAAGGGCTCGAGGGCCTCACCGACCAGTTCTTCATTGGTGAAGGGGCCATAGACCTCCGCCGTATCGAAGAAGGTGATGCCCCGCTCCACTGCCGCGTGCAGAAAGGCGATCATCTCCGCCTTGTCCGTCGGTGTATCGCCGAAGCTCATCCGCATACAGCCGAGCCCGAGAGCCGAAACTTCCAGGTTGTTTCCGAGTTTGCGCTTTTGCATTTTCGAACCTCCGGTCTTTTGGGTACTTACCCATCTACCTTCTGCGAGGTAAAGGATCAGCGACCGGTCAGCTTAAGTACCGCTTCGGGGAGCCGGGCTCCTTGCACTTGGATATTTGCAGCCGCATCTTTGATCTCCCGGAGGTCTTCCGGCGAAAGCTCGATCTTCGTGGCCCCGATATTTTCCTCGAGGCGATTCAGTTTCGTCGTGCCAGGGATGGGAACAATCCAGGGCTTCTGAGCCAGCAGCCAGGCCAGTGCGATTTGTGCCGGGGTTGCCCCCTTTCGTGCTGCGACCTGATTCAATAAATCCACCAGGGCCTGATTCGCCTTTCGGGCCTCCGGCGTAAACCTCGGAGAGATGTTGCGAAAATCAGTGCTGTCAAACGTCGTGTTCGCATTGATTTTTCCGGTGAGGAAACCTGCACCCAGCGGACTAAATGGCACGAAGCCAATCCCCAGTTCCTCCAGGGTTGGCAACACTTCCGCTTCAGGATCTCTCGTCCACAGCGAGTATTCACTCTGGACTGCGGTGACGGGCTGAACGGCGTGGGCGCGACGAATCGTCTTGGCTGCCGCCTCAGAAAGACCGAAGTGCGTCACCTTTCCTTCTTGGATTAGCTCCTTCACCGCTCCGGCTACATCTTCGATGGGCACATCCGGGTCAACCCGGTGTTGGTAAAACAAGTCAATCACGTCCGTTTTGAGCCGCTTCAGCGAGGCCTCCGCCACCCCCTTGATATGCTCGGGGCGGCTGTTCAAACCCCCCGTGCGCGCTCCGGTATTCGGATCAAAATCGAACCCGAACTTGGTGGCGATCACCACTTGATTGCGTACAGGAGCAAGCGCCTCCCCAAGGAGTTCCTCGTTTGCGAATGGACCATAGGCTTCTGCCGTATCAAAAAAGGTGATGCCGCGTTCCACCGCCCCTCGAATAAGCGCTATCATCTTTGTCTTGTCGGCAGCCGGGCCATACGCAGAACTCATCCCCATGCAGCCAAGACCAAGGGCCGAGACTTCCAGATCACTGTTTCCCAGTTTGCGCTTTTGCATTTTCGAACCTCCTGTTTTTAGAGTTAGAGCTTACCCCGCGTTTGCGCCGCGGTCTGATAGGACTTCTGCCTGAAACCGCTCTAGATTTATCGGTTCAGGCGAAAATCTTTCCTCCTCCCTTTGGTCGAAGCTTCACGGCGAGTCTTTAAATATAACTCGGAAGTCTGCGGCTTGGGGGTAGGCTCACGGTATCTCTCGAGCCTCTCCTCCATGACCTGCAAAATCAAATTTTGTGTGATGAGCGGGTTTGAGTACATCATAATCTTCTCCCAAATCTGAGGCTAGTGCTTAGAGCGCACTCTAAGTCAAGTACCGCAGTGTCTCCTTCCCTCTTGTGGGGGAGGACTGGACGAGAGGAGGAGATGATGGCCCAGCTAAAAGTCTCCTCTTTCCTTATGAGGGAGGACTAGAGCGGTTTTCGAAAAGAATCTGGGGGTAGCCTGGGCCTATTTACTGTACTCATCTGAGCAGAGAACCGCGATAAGGTGGCGGGAATGAGCCATAGGCGAATGCCCTCGACTTTCGCAGCCCACCACCAATTCTTCGAGTTCGACCCCCCTCCACTTGTGGGGAGGGAATTATGTTCTAGAACTTGACTTAGAGTGTACTCGAAGGTTTACTCTGGGAAGATGCAATCCTTCAACGTGCAAGAAGCCGCTCAGAAAACCGGCTTGAGCCCTCACACCCTGCGCTATTACGAACGGATTGGGCTGCTCGAGACCGAGCGTGACCCTAATGGCTACCGCCGCTACAGCCAGGGCGACCTGGGCTGGCTGAGGGTCTTGCAATGCCTGCGCGATACCGGGATGTCCATCCATACCATGCAGCGCTATGCCCAACTGGTACAGGAAAAGGCTCCGCCCAAGCGGATGCTAGAGCTTCTGGAGGCTCACCGGGACGAGGTTCTTGCCAACCTCGAGCGGCAGCAGGAATACCTGAAGGTTATCGAGCGAAAGATTGCGGTCTATCAGGAGAGAGGCCGCCTTGGATAGCCAATAAGCCTATCCTGAGCTACGAACTGTGATCTGTCGGGGTGAGAATCCCGACTAAACTACTGTACATTCGGGGTAGAAAACTTATACTTTATTGCGAACGACTCGCAGTAAGAGTCTGGAGGAATCAGGATGGCAAATCAGCTCGAGATCAAAAATCTGCACGCCCGTATCGAAAGCGGCGAAGAGATTCTCAGGGGTGTAAATTTGGTCGTTCCCAAGGGCCAAATTCACGCGGTGATGGGGCCGAACGGCTCCGGCAAGTCTACTCTTGCCAAAATCGTGGCCGGAGACCCCAGCTACGAGGTCACGGCGGGCGAGATTTTGGTGGACGGCCAGAGCGTGATGGAGATGGAGGCCGACGAACGCGCCCGACGCGGGCTTTTCCTGGCTTTCCAGTATCCGGTCGAAGTCCCCGGCGTGACCAACGCCAACTTCCTGCGGCTGGCCCTGCAAGCCAAGACCGGCGGCGATGTCAGCGTGATGGAGTTTTACGGCAAGCTGCAAAAAGCCCTGGCGGTGCTCGAGTGGGACGAGAGCATCCTCACTCGCTACCTCAACGACGGCTTCTCGGGGGGCGAGAAGAAGCGCAACGAGATCATGCAACTGATGGTCTTGGAGCCCACTTACGCCATCCTCGACGAGACCGACTCGGGCCTTGACATTGATGCTTTAAAGGTGGTTTCCAAGGGCGTAAACGCCATGCGCAGCCCCAACTTTGGCGCGATACTCATCACCCACTACCAGCGCCTCTTGAACTACATCACCCCGGACGTGGTACACGTGATGGTAGACGGCAGAATCGTCACCTCGGGCGGGCCGGAGCTGGCCCTCAAGCTCGAGGAGCAAGGCTACGAGTGGGTCAAGGAACTCGCCGTAGCCGGGGATTAGTCAGCACCACGAGCTTTAGAAATTGTTTGGATAGGAGGTCAAAAGGGAAAAAGGGAAAAAGGTCAAAAGTAGGGTTAAGGTCTTACTTTTCACCTTTTCACCTTTTCACCTTCTGGTCACACTAGGAGGTAAACCAAAAATGTCGGATAACTTTGATGTCGCAACCCTAGATTCTGATTACAAATACGGCTTTTCCGATGCCGTGAAGCCGGTCTTCAAGTCTGAGAAGGGTCTGAATCGGCGGGTGGTGGAGGCGATTTCTTACCACAAGAGCGAGCCCCAGTGGATGCTAGATTTCCGCCTCAAGGCGCTGGAGATTTACGAGTCCAAGCCGGTTCCCACTTGGGGCGGAGACCTCTCGAGCCTCAACATGGACGAGATTTACTTCTACTCCAAGCCCACCCAGAGCAGCGATGCCCGCACCTGGGACGACGTGCCCGAGGCCATCCGCAACACCTATGACCGCCTGGGCATCCGTGAGGCCGAGCAAAAGGTGCTGGCCGGGGTGGGGGCACAGTACGACTCGGAGATGGTCTATCACCAAATCAAGGACGAGCTGGCCCGGCTGGGCGTGATTTTTGTTTCGATTGAGGAGGGTCTGAAACACCACGAAGACCTCTTCCGCGAATACTTCGCCACCGTCATCCCACCCGAGGACAACAAATACGCCGCGCTGAATAGTGCGGTATGGTCGGGGGGCAGCTTCGTCTACGTGCCCAAGGGCGTAAAAGTAGACCTGCCCTTGCAAGCCTACTTCCGCGTCAACACTGCCGAGTTGGGCCAGTTCGAGCGCACCATCATCGTGGTGGACGAGGGTGCGGATATGCACTATATCGAGGGTTGTACCGCCCCCACCTACACCACCGACAGCTTCCACTCCGGCGTGATCGAGATCGTGGTCAACCAGGGAGCCCGTAGCCGCTACACCACTATCCAGAACTGGTCACACAACATGTACAACCTGGTGACCCAGCGCGCGGTGGTCAAGAAGGATGCCTACCACATGTGGCTCGACGGCAACCTCGGTTCCAAGCTGACCATGAAGTACCCCAGCTCGTATCTGGTTGAGCAGGGCGCACGCTCGGACATTCTCTCTATCGCGTTTGCTTCGTCGGGCCAGCATCAGGACGCGGGTGGCAAGCTGATTTTCGCGGCCCCCAACACCTCGGGCTCGATTGTCTCCAAGAGCATCTCGAGGGGCACTGGACGCAGCAGCTACCGAGGCCAGATCAAGATTTACGAGAACGCCGAGCACGCCAAGGTCAACGTGGAATGTGACGCGCTGCTGATTAACCCCGAGTCGCGCACCGACACCTACCCCTACATGGAGATCGAGAACGACAGTGCCACGGTGGGCCACGAGGCGACGGTCAGCCGCCTGAACGACGACCAGATTTTCTACCTCCAGTCGCGCGGGCTGCCTGGCGACGAGGCCGCCGCCCTGATCGTGCGCGGGTTTATCGAGCCGGTGGCGAAGGAGCTGCCGCTGGAGTATGCCGTCGAACTCAACAGGCTCATCGAGTTGGAGATGGAAGGTAGTGTGGGCTAGGTGGCCTGGGAATATCGGGTTCTGCTCAAAAACGGAGCTTTCGCTATTCATGAGGTTTATTACGCTGAGAATGGGGAAATTGAGTTTTGGACAGAGAACCCGGTACAGCCTGGCGGCGAATCCTTAAGCGAGCTGAAGCGCGACCTCGAGTTCTACCGAATTGCATTAAGAAAGCCAGTTCTGCGGTACGACCAGGATAAAAATGTTTTGGCAGAACTCGAGCTCCTTCCATGATTCTGACCATTCGAGAGAAAGCCACGCCTGAGCAGTTGCGGCAGATGCTCGAGGAGTACCGCGATTCGGGATACATAAAAACCGCAGTAGACATCGAGCGGGGAATCTTGGCGGGTGGCGGAAATATGCATGCGGATTGCGAAAAGGTTTTGCTCGAGGACGGCAGCCAACAGCAGAACGTTTGGGGGGCGGGCTGGTATGCGGAAACTCAAGAGATGGTCTTCGATTCGCTCATCAACATCCGCCCGCGCCAAGGCAACCGAAGCCTTGAGCTGCAAGACCCCGAGCTGCGGTCTATCGCGGTTCCCGCTATTTTTGCCGCTACTCATGGTGGCAAAAAGGCGTTGGGTACGGTCTTTCTAAAAACCGCTCTAAGATCGAAGCGATTACCAGACGGTTGCTGGGAGGCGTTCGGTGACTGATTTGCCCACACGCAAGGAGGGTTTTTTGCGAGACCCACTGCCACGCCGTCTGGGTAACTTGGCCTCGAGCCTCAACCGAATCGCGCTGATTCCTACTAGCACGGGCCGAGCGGCAATGGTGGACGAATGCAAGCACTTTATCGAGTGGACTGCCGCCGACACCGAACCTGAAACCGCCGAGGAACTGGTGGAAATCCAGCGCCAGCTCCCACGATTTGAAGACAAGCTCGAGCAACCTGACCAGCTTCAGACCCTAAAAAACAGGGCTAAAGAATGGTCGAATCGCGTTTTACAACATTCAGGACTTTTGGAGGAGAAATAGATGGAGCTAACTTCAACCCTAAACCGTGACCTCGTGCTCGAGGTTTCCCGCAAGCTGGCCGAGCCACAGTGGCTCCTGGACAAGCGTCTGGCAGCCTGGGATACCTTCGCCAAGCTGCCCTACCCCAGCACCCGCACCGAGGAGTGGCGCTACACCGACATCTCCGAAGTGCCCTTCGAGTCGCTGAAGCTCGAGCTTCCCAGCGGCAAAACCCTGACCCGCGAAACCCTGCCCGCCGAGGTAAAAGCCCGTCTGGGACAGGCCCAGCTCTCGGGCTTCGTGGTATTTGTGGGGGCGGATTTGGTCTACGCCGAGGTTCCTGAGGAACTCTCCAAGCAAGGTGTGATTTTGACCAGCCTGCACGAAGCTTTGCAGAGCCACCTCGAGCAGGTGCGAGAAAACCTCTTCAAGGCGGTGAACTGGGACGACCTGGTGGGTTCGCAGGCCAACCGGCGTGAAAATGTCAAGATTCCCGCACTGAACGCCGCACTCTTTACCCACGGAGTCTTTTTGTACGTACCTAAGGGCGTGGAGTTTGCCAAGCCCATTGGGGTGTTCAAATACCTGCATGGGGACGCACTTTCTGCTAGCCGTACTTTAATCGTTGGGGACGTGAATAGTCAAGGGGTATATATCGAGGAGTACATCTCGAGCCCCAAAGTTTCGCCCTCGGTCAACACTTCTTCCACCGAGCTGATTCTGGGTCAGGGGGCCAAGCTGCGCCACGCTCACATCCAGACCTTGGGCGAGGGTTTCTACCACTTCCACCGCCAACGCGCCCACCTGGGCCGCGATGCCGCCCTTAACGACCTGGTGGTGGACATGGGTGGCAGCATCGTGCGGGCCGAGGTGCAGTCGGAGATGCTGGGGGCGGGCTCAGCATCGGAGATGCTGGGTCTGTATTTCACCTCGGGGACGCAGCACGTAGACCACTACACCCTCCAGCACCATGTTGCCGACCATGCCTACTCGGATGTGCTGTACAAGGGTGCGGCCAAAGACCAGTCGCGCACGGTATACGCAGGGTTGATTAAGCTCGAGCCCAGCGCGCAAAAGACCGATGCCTACCAAACCAACCGCAACCTGCTCCTGTCGCCGGAAGCCAGAGCGGATAGCGTGCCCCAGCTCGAGATCGCGGCCAACGACGTGAAATGTTCGCACGGCTCGAGCACGGCTCCTGTCGAACCCGGCGAGCTGTTCTACCTGATGAGCCGGGGCCTGCCCAAACACGTGGGGCAGCAGATTCTGGTCAAGGCCCACCTCACCGACGTGCTGGCCCGCATTCCCATCGTCCCGCTGCGCGAGCATATCGAGCACATCATCGAGGAGAAGGTAAGGCTGTAAAACTGTCGAAAGTCGAAGGTCTAAAGTCGAACGCCAAAAGACCTTAGACCTTTGTCCTTCGATCTTCGACTTACTTATGTGGATTCCTGTCATCAAAACTCAACAGCTTGAGAATGGCCGCTTCGTGGTTAGGCTCGAGGGCGAGAAAACCCCGGTGCTTATCCTCAAGGTCGGGGACGAGGTTTTCGCTATCTCGGATATCTGCACCCACGACAAAAACCCGCTCTCCGACGGCCCAGTGGAGGGCTACAGCATCAAATGTACCCGCCACGGGGCCAAGTTTGACCTGCGCACCGGCAAGGCCACCCTGCCCGCACCGCGTCCGGTGAAGGCGTATAAGGCAAAAATAGAAGACGACCAAATTTGGCTCGAGGTTTAGCTGCCCCTGAGAAAGCTGCACTTGTGCCGTTTAGGAGAAGATAATCTCGAGATGTGCGGGGCCAACCCGCTTTATTTGTGTGCCATAACCGAACCTTTTTGTTACTTGGTTACGTTACCTGAAACTATTCCCACCTGAGGCTTTAAAACGGGAGTAACACCGAGAGGCTTTGGCCTCAGGAGTCCCTTTTGATTAAGGGGCCGGGTAGCTACGTAACGGTTATTTGCGCACTTACTGGGCGTTCACCTTCCTATTCTGACAGGTGGAAAGAAGTCTGCTCAGAGGACGGTGGAAGCGTGAACGGTATACAAATCTTTCAACAGGATTTTTGGGGAAGTGGGGTATAGCTATGTTTAGGAGTGTTAGCTTACCTAGCAAAGAAGCCATCCTGATCATGGATTCTCGTAGCTCTCAGAGTGGGCTTCGGCACTCGGGCTTGAGTGCTTCTTGGTCGAAGCTATACAAGGCCGGGGGAGTCTACCTGGATCTCTCCCTCAAGTCCGAAGGCAGTGGGGCGGTGTTGCTGGGTCAGGTAATTGCCGAATCCAAACATCCCAGGGTACACAGCCTCAGCCTGCACGGTGTCGAGGGTACTGCGGTGGCTACCAGCCCGGTCAATGAATATGGTGGTTTTCGCCTCGAGCTCAAAGAAAAAGGCGACTACTCGCTGGAGTTCAACCTGGGAGCCGAAAGCTTCAAGGTTGATGGGCTCGAGGTGTTTTAGAGGTCTTATATGCTTCATCCGATTTCATCTTTATATTTGAGAGAAGCCATTTTAGTCATGGATTCGCGTTCTACGCCATCTTCTCTACGCCATCAGGTTTTTCAGTCGGCCTGGAATAAGCTGTACAGCGTGGGCAGTTGTTACCTCGACTTGAGCCTCAAGCCCGAAGCCGGGTACAGCTTGCTGCTGGGTAAGGTGGTAGGGACGGTGGGCCATCCTGCGGGAGCCATCTATCTTCTGGGAGCGGGGGGAGAGCGCCTCGAGACCGCCCAGCTTCAGTCTTCGGGGATGTTTCGCCTGCCTATAGGCCGCTCTGGAACATATGCTCTGGAGTTAGAGCTGGGGACGGAGCACTTTATAGTGCCTCCGATAGATGTGGGATAGGGGTTTCTCTTGCCAGACCAACCATCTTCCCGTCGTCCTCTTCGCCTCAGCCGTCTCCTGGCTAAGGGTGTGACCCTCGAGGGCTTACAAAGCCTTTTGGCCTCGCGTAGTGGAGAACACCTCTACGCCCAGGTGTTAGATCGGCTGTTGGGGTTGAAGAAGACCAAGCAGGCTTTTTTGTGGATCAAAGATAGTGGTCGCCGCTTTCAGTTGATGATGGCTCAGGGTATCGCTCTCGAGCTGGTGCGCAGCCTGGAAGGCGTGCCCGAGACGATGCTGCGCTCGAGCTATGGCGGCAAGCTCTGGCCCAGCGAAATACCCGTACAGAGCAATACCCCACACCCTCTGCGCAAGCTCCTGGGAGATCGCCTGCCCTCCGAACTGGGAGAACTCAGCGAACTCTCCCTGCCTGCCACCGTACTTACGCTGCCGTTGATGTTTCGGGAAGAAGTCTGGGCAGTGGTGCAGCTTTTGGCTAAGGAGTCCTTTGGCAAAGAGGAAACCGAATGGGCAGCGCAATATCTACAACAAGTTTCGCCCATCTTGCGCGAGTTTCACCTGCGCGAAAGCGCCGAGCGACAATCGCTATGGCTCTCGGCCATCAATGCCCTGCTGGGGGCTCCGCGCGAACAAGCCCTAGAAGTGACCCTGCAAGACGCGCTCGAGGAGGTTACTCGGCTGTCCGGGGCAGAGGGTTCGCGCCTGATTATGTTCGAGGGACAAGCCCTGCGCACCGTAGCTCAGGCGGGATGGGGCTCGGGGCTGCCGGTAGAGGCTGCCATCAGCCGCCAACTGGGGGAGCGGGCACAGCGCGGCGAACAAGTCAGTATCCCGCGCTATGACCTCTATCCGGGCCACCGCACCGAACTCACCAAGGCCGGGTTGCGCAGCTTGTTCTTGCTGCCTATCCAGCGCGAAAACAGCGAGACCAGTGCCCTGCTTTTGTTCAGTACCCGCCACCACTGGCTGCCCGATGCCCAGACCCAGACCCTGCTCTCGGATATGGCCGCAGCTATCGGGGTGGTGCGGCGCGAGTGGGTGTTGCAGCGGGAGCTGGCCTGGGCGGCTTATACCGACCCCCTTACCGGGTTGGGCAACCGCCGGGCTTTCGAGCGTGACCTCGAGCAGCTAGCCAGCAAACCCCCAGGCCGCACGGTGGTGCTGGTACTGCTGGATCTGGATCATTTCAAAAATATCAACGATACCTATGGCCACGTCCACGCTGACCACGTGCTAGTGCGCCTGGGCGGGGTGCTGCGGGCCAAGGCCAGAGCCGGAGACCGGGCCTACCGCCTGGGTGGGGACGAGTTCGCCCTGATTATCGAAGGGCCGCAGAGCCTTAACCCTTCCCGCACGGCGGAGCGATACCGGGCCTTGCTCGAGGAGATTCGGGTTTCGGGCGGTGAATATCTACAGGCCAGCCTGGGCTATGCGGTACTTCAGGACACCACCCTGCACGACCTTTGGCGCGCCGCCGACGATGCCATGTACCGTGACAAGGCCAGTCGCAAGAACCAGGAGCCGCTATTTGCCCTGCCGCAGCGCGAGAGTACCCTGCCGCCCCTGAGCACCTCTCTGGCCCGGCTGGCCCATCGTCTGGGGCAATCCTGGGGTCTGGACAGTGAAGAGATGCAGACCCTATTGGCAGGCTGTTTTTTGCTCGAGGCGGTCTCGGGTGAGGGCCAGGCCCCCATGCCACTGCCCGACAACTTGCAGCGTTCGGCTACGCGGGTCTTGATGTTCATGCAGGCCCACTGGGATGGCAGTGGACAACCCGTAGGGCTGTCCGGCGAACGCATCCCCAAAGCCACTCGAGTGCTCCAGGTAGCCCAGAGCCTGCTCTCGCTGCTGCGTCCGGTAGAGGGGCGGGCTGCCCACCGGCTAGACGAAGCCCTCGAGCTGCTCGAGGCCCAAGCCAACCAGCGCTTCGACCCAGTTTTGGTCGAACTGGTGCTAAGCCTCAAAGACGACTTGGGGTTGGAAGATTCGGCAGCCTGAAACCGGCACAACCCCGCATCGGCAGCCTGAAACCGGCTCAATCTCGTATCGGCAGCCTGAAACCCAATCCCATGACTATATCCCCAAGCTATAGCCCCCCTATGAGCCACGACGTATTGGCCCAACAACTGCTCGAGGAAAACGATGCGCGAGCTAGGGCCAAGCTGTTGGGCCAAAGCTCGGCGGGAATCAGCCTGATCGAGGCCCTCAAAACCCTAGTAGACCGCCATAAAGATACCGATAGTACCCTGGCCCTCCTGGCTGGGGAGCGGGCTTTGGAAGCTGCTCCTTATATAGATAACCCCAGAGCCCAGCCCTTGGCCTGGTGGGCGTTGGCCTTGGGCCTTACGGTGCGGGGCAGTTTCGCTGAGGCCATCGAGCCTTACGAGAAGGCCAGAACCGGCTTCGCAGCCCTGGGCTTGCTCGAGGAAGCCGCCCGCACGGCGGTGCGAGAGGTTCAGGCCCTGGCCATGATGGGGAACTTGCCGGGTGCTCTGGCCCTGGCCGAGACCACCCACCAAGCCTTCGTGGGCCTCGAGCTGATGCAGGATGCCGCTACGGTAGGTATCAACTTGGGTATCATTTATTCCCGGCTGGGGCGTATGGCTGAGGCCGAGGCGGTGTTGTTGCAGGCCCTGGAGCAACTGACTATCCTCGAGGATGAAGTGGGCCAGGCCAAGGCCCATAGCAACCTTGGTTACGTGTATCAGCAGCAGGATCGCTTTCAAGAAGCCGTCATCCAGTTCGAGGTCGCGCTGAATATCTTCCGGCGACACAACCAAACTCAATTCCTGGCCGGAACCAGCCTCAATCTGGCCCTGCTTTACCGCAATCAGGGCCGTCTGACCGCCGCCCTCGAGCTGCTTAGCCGGGCGCGGGACACCTACGGTAGCTTGGAAATCAACCCCGATGCGGCTTTTGTGGGTTTGGAGGAAGCCCGAATTTACTTGGATCTGAACCTGCTGGGCGAGGCCGAGCGGCTCTCCAAGGAGCTGGCCCAGGTTTTCGAGGCCAGAGCCATGAGCCTCGAGCAGGCCGAGTCCCTGATGACCCTGGGCTTGGCCCAGGCCAAAGCCCACAAACTGGAAGAAGGCCGCCAGACCCTGGCCCAAGCCAGGGAGCTTTGGTTGGGTCTGGGCAATACCCTGCAAGCTACTTTGGTAGAGTTGTCCATCGCCAATTTGTGGCTGCAAGAGGGGCGCAAGGGGGGATGGACACGGCTCGAGCAAGCCGTGTTGCAAAGCGCCAGAGCCACCGAAGGGCTGGCGAACATGCCCTCGGCCAGGGCCTTTGGCCTGAGCATTCTGGCCGAAGCTCTGCTAGAGTTGGGCAACCACTCCGAAGCCCATCACCGCCTGGATGAGGCCACTGCGGCCATTGCTGATCTGGGACTTCCCGACCTGCGCATCAGGCTCGAGGGCTTATCTGGTCGGGTGGCCTGGCGGGATCAACCTGTAGCTGCCGAGGCCCATTTCAAGAGGGCCATCGAGCTTTTGGAGGGGGTGCGGGCTACCCTCGGAGTAGACGAGTTCAAAACTGCCTATTTGGGCGACAAGCTAGATGTGTATGGCAACTTGGTAGACCTCTTGCTAGACCAAGGACGCAGCGCCGAGGCGTTGGAATACGCCGAGCGAGCCAAATCGCGGGCCTTGCTGGAACTGCTGGCGGGCCGAGGCGAGCAAACTGAGCAAAGCGTGGAGACCGAGCGCCTGGAGCAGGAGTTGGGTCAGGCTCGCAGCGAACTCGACCGATACCTTTTAGCCAACCCTGCCGCCCACCGTGCTCAGATTGCTGCGTGTGAGGAGCAGATCACCCGTATTCAACGCCAGCACGAGCGTTCACAGCCCGAGCCCCTGCTCGAGCACCTGCCCCCGATTCGCCTGGAAGAAGTGCGGGCTGCTCTTCCAGCCGATGCGGTTTTGGTGGAATACTTTAGCACCCCCAAAGGTCTGGTGGCTTTCCTGTTGGATAAGGCCGAACTGCGGGTGGTACGCAACCTGGGCTCCCTGGTGCAAGTCGAGCAGGCCCTCGAGCGGCTCGAGTTTTTTCTGAGCCGCGTCGCTCAGGGAGAGGTTTTCAACCCCATCTATGGCGAGGAGGTGCTCCGGCAGTCGGTAGATGAGCAACTCCGGGTGCTGCATGGTTTGCTGCTTGAGCCCCTGGCCCTAACCCTGAACGGTCAGGCCCTAGTGGTAGTTCCCCATGCCGCTTTGCACAAAATTCCTTTTGCGGCGCTGCTCGGGAAAGAGGGTTATCTAATAGACCAGGCCGAGGTCTCAATTGCGGCCAGTGCGGCGATATATGCCTTTTGCCGCCGCCGCCCCAGCCAAACTAAGGGGCCTTTGATAGCCTTTGGCCTAGCTCTGGAAGACATTCCCCAAGTGCTCGAGGAAGTCCAGAGCATCACCCAAATCGCCCATCAAGCCTACAAGTTTGTCCAGGAGGCAGCTTCCACCCACAACTTCTTCGCCGAAGCTGGTCAGGCTCAGGTATTGCACCTGGCAACCCACGGAGCGTTTCGCCCCGACAATCCCATGTTCTCCGGGCTGCGCCTGAGCGATGGCTGGTTGGCGGCCCGCGATCTCTACCGCTTGAGGCTGAAGGCTGAATTGGTGGTGCTTTCGGCCTGCGAGAGTGGCCTTTCCAAACAGGCCGGCGGTGACGAACTGTTGGGGTTGGCTCGAGGGTTCTTGTATGCCGGTGCGCCTTCCTTGCTGGCTAGCTTGTGGCCGGTCAAGGACGACAGCACGGCCAAGTTCATGCGCGGTTTTTACCGCTTTTTGCAAGCCGGTCTGCCTGTTGCTACCGCCCTGCGGCAAGCCCAGCAGGCCCTGCGCAAAAACCTACCCAATCCTTACTACTGGGCGGCCTTCACCCTCACCGGCGACCCCGGACGTAGGGTCGTGATCTAACAGCGTTTCCCACGAATACCCCGTACAGTGGATTACGACCAGTACGGGGTGTTACGCTCCTTGAGTACCGGCATGGGACTCGAAGACATGCCGCCGGGCCACGTACCGTCGCTTCACTGGAGGGGAGCGTAAGTGGGGAAATGCGGTTGGAGCGTTTCTCTAACCGCTTCTGGATGAGGTCACGTAACGTAGCTTAAGGGCACAATTGCTGCTCCACTTAACATTGTTCTAGACGAGGCCACGGCATCTCATGTTGGCCCTCGAGGGGCGTGCTATGCTATGAAACGTTACGTTCCCCGGCGACTTTACGTTTATATATCACACATTCGGAGGCTAGATGATTACGCTACACCGTTCTGGGCAATACCGCTTTTACGTGAACTCTGGGTATACTCAGGAGTCGCCTTATATCTATGTAAAACACGAGAGCCACACCGCTAAATTTTCTCTCAGGCCAGTAGCCCTGCAAAGCAACAATGGCTTTTCGCGTACCGAAATTGGTCGTCTTCAACAGGCAGTCAGCGATGCTCGAGACCTTTTGCTCAAGCACTGGGCCAACCGCTCGGAAGACAAGACCGTAGTGAGTGTGCAATCCCTGCTCAGCATAGAAGATTAAGCATCTCCAGCGGGGTCGTAGGCCGATAGCCGCAAAGCGGCTCCCCGAGCCACCCTGCTGGAGCGCCTTGAAGCGGTTTTATACTGGCCGACCCGCCATCCCAAAACTGGCGGTCAGGCCGCCATCTACTGGCAAGATGGCCCCGGTGATAAAACTGGCCTTGTCGGAGGCTAGAAACAGCACCGCCTGGGCCACTTCTTCGGGCTTGCCTAGCCTGCGCAGGGCGTGCAAATCCTCCCAGTCGGTGCGGGTCTGGGGGGGGTTTTCTGAAAGCGCGATGGCCTCGAGCAGCCCAGCAGTAGCAATCGCTCCGGGAGCTACCGCGTTCACCCGAATATTCATGGGGGCCAAGTCCAGGGCCAAAGAGCGGGTCAGATTGACCAGGCCACCTTTGGAGGCAGTGTAGGCAGCATTATTTTGCTCGGCAAAAAGCCCTTGCACGCTGGCGATATTGACAATAGCTCCCCCGCCCCCCTTGACCATTTCCCGTGCTGCCAGGGCCGAAAGATGCATCGGTGCGGTGAGGTTTACGTCCAGAACGTGTTGCCACTCTTCGGCCCGAACCTTCAGCGCCGAGCCAGGGGCCGATACCGCCGCGTTGTTGACCAGCACCTGAATGCTCCCCCACTGCTTATGGGCCTCGCGGATAAAACGCTCGCGGTGATAGGGCTGTGCGATGTCGGCATAGACAAAGAGTGCGCCGAGTTCCTTGGCGACCTCGGCCCCTTCGGCCTGCACGTCGCACAGCACCAACAGGGCTCCCTCACGGGCAAAGGCTTCAGCGATGGCTCGCCCAATGCCTTGGGCTGCGCCCGTGATCAGCGTAACTTTGCCCTGTAAGGTGCGGGCTGGGGCTTCGCCCGGCAACTCGAACATGAGATAGAGTCTACCGAATCAGGCGGAAAATTAGTGGGTAACGGTAGGGTTTGCCACCGGAAACCTGAATAGCTGCCGCAATCATCGTCCACAGGACAAAACCGCCCAACAAAATGGTTAGGAGTATCGCCAGGGGTATCCCGATGATGGTGATGTAGAAGAAAACCACGATGGCCGCATACACCGTGAAACTGATTTGGGCGTTGAGGGCTTCTTTGGACTGCTCTTTTACGAAAGGTCGGTCGGGGCCGAAGACATAAACTCCCAGTGGAACCAAGATTTGCCCAATCACGATAAAATATCCTGCCAGCGGAGCTAAATGGGAGACAACAGCGATGTTACGGTCCTCTTTGGGAGGAAGTTCGGAGGGTGCAACTAAGGATTCCATCTGCTTATGGTATCGCGGTTCTGGGTTTTCTGCCGCTGCTCACGGGGCAGAAACAGGGCCACCGCAAGGTCAAAAGCGACCCTCCACAAATTGCGGGGTGGTCGCGAATATCCGCATTGGCGACCTTAACGCAGTGCCCCCCTGCTTGCAGAGGGGCATCATGAAGGGCTCGAGATATACAAAACTATAGAGCGTCCGGGTCGCTTTTGACCTTGCGGTGGCCCTGGCAGAAATCCAGCCTGGAGTGGTTTCCACCAATACTCCTTGGGGCCACAGGTATCAATCCCCCCTAGAAAACCTAGCCAAGTTTATTGTCCGAAGTCGGGTCGGGGCTGGATGGGGGGATTTCTAGATCCATCCCACCAGCTACAGTATGTATTTCCCTTTGGCTACAGCATTTCCCCCGCCCAGCCGTGACAAAACCAACTCTGCCACCCGCATTCCCCCCATCGCCACCGCCGGAACCGACTGCCCCGGGAAAATGGTTTCCCCTACTCGCAAAAGATTGTTGTAGGGGGTTTTGGGCGACGGGGTGCGCAGGGGATGTACTTGCGGATAGCCGCCCACCCAACCCTCCTGCCGCCGGGTGTAGAAAGCGAAGGTGCGGGGGGAAGCGCCCAGAATCAGCTTGGCCGACTCTGCAAAGCCTGGAATTATGCGTTCGACCTGGCGCTCAACTCGAGCCTGCCAGACTTTCTTCTGGGCTTGATAGGCCGCTTCGGACAAGCCGCGCCACTCGCCCAGGGGGGTATGTACCGAGGCCGACAACACCCGTAGACCATCCGGAGCACGGCTGGTGTCGTATAAATCGCTCAGACTCACGAACGTCCAGTCGCCCTCCCCGGCCCATTGGCGGTAGGGTGGCCCCGGCGGGATATCGGCAGCTGGGAGGGCTGCGTGTACCATGAAGGCCCCCCAGCCATCGGAGGGCGGGCTCAGGGCCAGGGAATTAGGGCTCAGGGCAGCCAGATCGCCGGGGGTTAGATTGGCGATAAACCAATCTGCCTCGAGCCGCTCTTTTTCGCCGCGCCTGCGCCCTCCCAAAGCAACGTCCACAGCCCTGACCCGGCCCCCCTCCAGCACCAGCCGCTCGGCTCGGTGGCGGTACAAAACTTGCCCGCCGTGTGCTCGTACGGCCTGGGCCAGAGTATCGGCCACACTTCCCATGCCCCCCAGGGGCATTGCCGGGCCACGATGGGGCAGATCCAGGGCGGCAGCCCCGAACAAGGCATATGTGCTCTGGGCATCGGCCTGAGAAGCAATGAGCAGTTGGGCATCCAAAAAGCGCCTGAATACCAAATCGGCGGGGGCATGGCTTGAGGCTGGCCTGAGAAAATCGGCCAGGATGCCCGGCAAATCGCGCAGGTTGTGGTGTGCCCAGGGAATACCCTGACCGACCAGCTTGAGCAGTTCGGAGCCGTCGGCAGGGGGAAAGGGCAGGCCCTCTGCTACCGTCCATAGCGCTCTGGCCCGGCGCTCCTGCCAATCCCAGAATGGCCGCACTGCTGGGCCAAAGACCTCGAGCTGGGCCGCCAACTCGTGGGAATGCCCCACCGGGCGGTCTACGGTGCGACCCTGGGGCAACCAAACCCGCATCAGGCTTTCACCCTGCTCGAGCTTGCGAACTGGGAACTGGACTCCCAGACTTTGGGCCAGTCGGGGGAAAAATCCGTGGGGGTCAAAACCTGCCAGCAGGGTAGCCCCAGCATCGAAGCGGTAGCCCTGATGAAAAAATGTCCCCGCCGAACCCCCCGCATAGAGATGGGCCTCGAGCACCACCACCTCGAGGCCCGCTTTTGCCAGCAGCGCTGCTGTGGTCAGGCCCCCTACTCCGGCCCCGATGACTACGACCTTCATGGTTTGAGGCCACGCAGATAGGCCAGCACCCGGTCTGCATCTTTTGGCCCGTCCACGTTGCGCCAGATTTGCTGGATGCGCCCTGGTGGGCCAACCACGATGGTGTCGCGGCTAAATATGCCGCCGAAATCCTGCACCCCAAAAAGCCGGGCCAACACCCCCTTGCCATCGGGAATCATGGCCCCCTTGAAGGCCAGTTGCTGGGCGAAGGCGCACTGCTCCTTGGCGGGGTCGCCACTCACCCCGAATACTGCTGCTCCCAGCTTCTGAAACTCACCATACAAGTCGGCGTAGCGCTTGGTCTCGAGCGAGCAAATGGAGGTAAAAGCAGCAGGGTAGAAGAAAAACACCAGATATTTGCCTTCTTTACTCAGGCCCGGCAAGTCCAGCGGCTTGCCATAGGAATCCTGCACCTTGGGTAAATTCACCGCTTCTCCCGGAGCAACCGCCAACACCGGCAACAGCCATAGGGCCAAAGCCAAAAAATATCTCATAGCCTCGAGTGTGCCTCTTCTAAAGCAAGTTGGCTGTAGGCCAGGCTCAATAAACGCTAAAGACCGTCGAACGTCTAACGCTCAAGGTCGAAGACACAACAACCTAAAAACACCAACTGCGTCCCAGACGGTGTTTCCTGATAGGACAATTAGGCTGTCCTGGTGTAGCTTTTTGACCTTTTGTATTTTGCTTTTGCCTTCGGCTTTCGGCTCTCTGCCCTTAGCAGACCGCTCTATCGCGGTTTCCGCTATTTTTGCCGCTACTCATGGCGGCACAAGGGAGCTGGGTACAGTCTTCCTAGCTCAGTGGACTGTCCTATTCTTTCTGAAAACCGCTCTAAACTGACGATACAGCTTTGCTCTGGAGGTACTCCAGCACCACCTGAGCATCCTTGAAAGGGTTGACATTGCGCCAGACTTGCTCGAGGCGGCCCTGGGGATTAATC
>JADMIM010000208.1 GCA_015478585.1 Thermaceae bacterium
GACTAGCGGCGGCAGGGCACGGGCAGGGGTGGAGGGCCAAAGCCGCCAGCCTTTCCCCCAGGTTCACCACGCGTTGGGACGAGATTGTGGTCGTCTTCGCACGGTGATAGGCGGCCACCATGTTTCCGGCAGGCGCTCGTCCGTTCTCCGGTCTTAGGTGGCAGCTGAATAGCCTGTTCATTGGAATGCTCATGCAGTTCCTGCAGAGTATCGGCTCTGAAACAGCAAAGAACAAATGTTAATTTTCTATCGACAGGTGTTGTTGTAAAAATGTCCACCTCGTGCTACTCTCAGTTCTTGGAAGGGCGGCACCCCCCAGCTATCGGCTGGCACGTCTCCCCGGCATGGTCAAGAGAGAGCCGGAGTCTTGCAGGCGCCCGGCGACAACACAGGAGGAAGGAGCACAGAGGCCTCGAACGGTACCCGCGTGGGCGCGGAGACAATCACACATCGACAGAGGAATCCAGCTTGTGGGCGGTAGATTCGCGGTCCCCACCCCCGATCCCTGTATTCCTCCACAACACCCCTGTTCATGGAGGTATTTTTATCATGCTCAGACGGAAAAGCCAGCGCTTTGTGCGCTCCCTACTTCTCGTGCCATGCCTGTTGGGCATTCTGGCACTCTCGCCGCTGTTTGCCAACGCACACTTGCAGGCAACCAGCACCCACCCAGCTATCATCGCCGCAAGCGGCGGAAGGGCCACCCCGCAAATGCCAGGCCCGAACAAGTAAGGCAACGAGCGGCCCATCAGAACCAGCCAAGGAACGGTCTCTTGCTCGGAGCTTGCCGCAGCGCCAGCTCCACCTGACGGGAGTCGAGTGCCGCATGGCACTGCGCGTACACCACGCGGGCCTCCTGCAGGTAGTTGAGCCCGCGCTGGTAGTGGGCCATGGCAGAGCCACTTGCCCCTACGCAGCGCAACAGGAGCGCCTCAGCATAGAGGTGCAGGGTCCGTGCCCGCTCAAGCTCCATGTGGTGCGAGCGGCACATTTGCAGGGCCTGTTCAAAGTGCTGGTCCGCCTGCTCGAAGTCCTCTTGCGCTGCCAGAATAGCGCCGCGCACCCGGCTCGCCCGACCCTGCAGGAGCGCCAGGTCGGAGGCTCGTGCCTCCTCGAAGGCCAGGGTGGCCTCTTGCCAGGCGGTCGAGAGAGAGCCTTCCAGCAGCGCAACCTGCGCGAGGACAAGGCGGCCAGCGGCGCGCGGTTCGGTGTAGAGGTGTGCAAAGCCGAGCGCGCGCGCGACCTCTGCCCTGGCACGCCGCAGGAAGCGGGCGCGCTCCGCGCCCTCAGCTGCCTGGGCCTGGAGCAAACGTACCTGGCCCAGCGCCACAAGAGCCAGGCCCAGGCACAGCGTGTTCTCGATCGCGCGGCTGATCCTGATGGCCCCCCGCAGACAG
>JADMIM010000209.1 GCA_015478585.1 Thermaceae bacterium
CGTGGCTGAGCTCGTCTGGCTGGATGCGGCGATGAGGCTGCAGCTTCTGGTAAGCATGCACGTACTGCTGCACGCGCGCCGGGGCCTGCATCCGCTCTGCTGGGAAATTGGAGAAGAGTAGGAATCTGCCCAGCTGCCAGATATGCTGGTGGCGCGCTGAGAGCGAGGCGGGCTCCTTGGTTGCCAGCCAAGCGGCGCTCCTGTGCAGACAGAAGTCGAAGATGGCTTTCCAGGCCAGCTACTCTGGCTCCAGCAGCCTGCCAAGTAGAGTGCCAAGATCTGGGCGCTGAGGCGAAATGCCGCCGCCCTTTCCCGCGCGGAAGCAGGTGGCCCTCCCTGGGAAGAGTGCTGCTGCGCTGCCTGCCACTGGCCTGTTCGCCGCGAAGAAGGTGTGGATGGCTCTGCAAAGCCGCTCTAGCAGCTCCCGCGGCATTGGCACGAAGGTGGCATGGAAAGTGACGCCTCCACCTTCGTGCCGATGGCTGTGTGGAGGGCCGTGGCCGCCGCTGCTGGCTGGTGGACAGAGGAATGCCCTGGTGCTTGACGCTGCCGCCTGTCGCCGCGAAGGTGACCCCAGTGACCGGATCTGGCCCGGTCAAGTGGCTGAGGCTGCCCAGGCCTAGCGCCTGACTCTTGCTGCGCTGCAATCTCGCACCCGTGGCTGCCCAGTGCAGGCCCACGCTGGAGTCCAAAACGATCTGGGCGTCGCTGGGGCTCCTCGCGTGCACTGTCGTGTCGTCGGCATGCTGGTGCATGACTGGTGCTGGCTGCCCGGAAGGAAGCCTGATGGGCCGGAAGACCTGCTGCGTCGCGAGGAGCCTGGCGTGTGCTGCCATGGGTTGCGCCGCGAGCACGAAGAGGAGCGGTGACAGCGGGCTGCCCTGGAAGACGCCCGAGTCCACTGCGCAATCATGAAGGCAAACCGCTGACAGGCAAGACCTAGCAATGAACATGTCCCAAGCACCAGGGGGTAATCTTATCCCCCAAGGCGCACTCCAGCCCGCCGGCAACGCAACATCCCTCGGGTGACGTTGGAGGACCCACGGGGCAAGCCTACGGCATTGCATCTGGAGGCAGAGGGCACAGCAAAGCAGGCAAGCAATCACGTGCACTGCAGGCAAGCAATAACGGAACAATCATAGAAGGCGAAGCTGTACATGGAGGCTTGGCTGCCAGTCGAGAAAACAAGGATCAAATTCGGACCCGACACCAAAAGAAAGGGGCGGGAAGGGCGGCCCACATTACCAAAGCTGGGCCTCAAACTGCTGGAATTGTGGAATATAATGATGCATCAGCACGCCGATTCGGCTGACTGGCTATGAAGGTAGGACGCGATAAGAACTCGAGAGCAGCACACCCACCGACTGCACAGGTGGGGATAGGCAGGAGGC
>JADMIM010000210.1 GCA_015478585.1 Thermaceae bacterium
GGTATACGTGCGCCCAGACAAGCGTATCGAGAGCCTCGAGCTTTCCAGTCTCAAAAAGAAGTTCAAAGACAAAGCCTTCGCCGCCAAAGTAGACCGCGAGGGAATAGTCCGGGGTGCAGAAGAACTCGGTGTTAGCCTCGACGAGCACATGCAGTCCGTGCTGGACGCGATGAAGGCCGATGCCATGCGGCTGGGACTATAAACCCTATCGCGGTTGTCTAATTTTTGCCTTCTGCACTCAGCGTTTTGCCGGGCGAATCAGCAGTAGCGATACCGTAATCAGCACGAAAGCAATCAGGGCTTGCAGGGGAATAGGAAACTGCGGGATATACTCGCTGCTACAAGAAATTGGGCCGCTGCACGCCGAAGAGATATACCCGGCCTGCTCGAGCAGATGCTTGATGCTGTAGCCTGCACCAATTATTGACAGCGGCAGGGCATACCAGCGTACGCCCAAGTCGTTGCGCCAGAGGGCTATACCCAAAATAATCGCGTTGGGATACATCATGATGCGCTGATACCAGCACATCTCGCAAGGGATAAAGTGGCGAATCTGCGAGTAGTAAAGGCTCCCAAGTGTGGCTACTACTGCTACCAGCCAGGCGAAGGCCAGCAGCAAGGCGTTGCGGTCGGGCGTGACGGATTTGCTTCCAGCAGTCTGCATGGGCTTTATTTTATATACCAAAGTTCGTGGAGCATGAGAGAAACAACCACCCTCCGGCTAATTAAAGACGGGGTCTTTTTGAAAACCGCGATAAAGTTACCCAATCTATCTGACCCACGGGAAGAGAACCCGGAAGGAGGGGTTAGGCTTACTCCCTCTTCCAGATTCGGTATTGCTTCGTGGCCTTCATTGACCTTGGCACTGGGGGCAGCCAGCGGTTAATCGTGAAAGTAGCTCCCAAGCCGTTCGACCAAACATTATGAAGGCCATTCTTAAGACCTCAGCGGCTGGCTAAAGCGCTCACGTAAGGCGTAGGGTCTACCGCTACACCGTAACGATATACCGTGTAGTGCAGGTGGGGTCCGGTGGAACGGCCGGTAGAACCCACCGCGCCAATCCAGTCACCCTGTTGCACTTGCTGATCCTGCTCGACCTTGACCCCCGAAAGATGCCCGTAGAGGGTGTAGAGTCCGTTGCCGTGGTCTATCAAAATCATCAGGCCAAAAATAGAGTTCCAACCTACTTGGTCTATGCGGCCCGAGGCCGTGGCATAGACCGGGGTTCCCATTGGTGCGGGGAAATCCAGGCCGTTGTGAAACTCCGAACTCACCCCACCAAAAGGATCGCTGCGGTAGCCAAAACCCGAACTGACGTAGGTGTGAACTAGCAGGGGCATCCCGGCGGGCATGAACTGTGCTGGCTCGGGCATGGCTGGGG